>NZ_JBDYKL010000010.1:0-114788 GCF_040012415.1 Sanguibacter sp. 25GB23B1 | reverse complement strand
CGACCACGTTCGACCTCGACCTCCACGGGCCGTCGGACCTCATGTGGCAGTACAAGTGGATGATCGGAGCCGTCTCCCACCGGCAGCGCCCGCACCACGCCGACGACCTCGACCTCGGCCAGAGCAGCGGTGACGCGCCGCTCCACGGCGAGCGCCGCGGCACGGTCGTCCAGCGGGGGAGGCGCGAGCGCGTCGACCTCGCCGAGCACGTCGACCTTCTCGACGCTCACGCCCTTGTAGAGGCGCGGCAGCATGCGCACCACCTCGGCGTCGTACGTGTACCCGCCGTTGACGATGGGCGGCCCGCCGGCGTCGATGCCCGCCACGTGCCGGAACTCGTCGAGCGTCTCCGTGTACCGCACGTGCGGGTGGTTGCGCACGAGGCTCTCGATGCTCATGGTCCCGAGGGTCGTCTCGACCGTGAGCCAGCGCGTGATGATCTGCGCGAGCTCCTCGTCGTGCAGCAGCAGGGCCTTGAGAGCGAGGTGGTGAGCGGCGACGAAGGCTGCCAGCAGGTACGGCTGCTCGGCGCCCATGCGCATGACCCAGGCGCGCACGTCCGCTCCGAGGGCCGCGCGCGTCTCCTCCAGCGCGTCGTCGTCGACGAGGTCTTCACGGCTCGCGGTGGGGTGCAGCCCGTCGGTGTTGATGACGGCACGGACGAAGAACGCCCAGGACGGCAGCACCTCGGCCCGCTCGCTGAGCAGCATGCGGCCCAGGTACACGCGGTTCGCCTGGGCTGCGCCCGGCGGCGGGGAGTGCGGGAGGACGAAGGCGACGCCACGAGTGCCTGTCGCGGAGCAGGCGATGGGGAACGACGCGAACGGCTGGACGCCGAGGAGCTCGCGGCCGTAGCGGGTGAGCTCGCTCGACTCCGGGTCGAGGAACACAGGCTCCTCGGTGACCAGGAGCGGAGGTCCCACCGTGGTGGCGACCTCGACCCGCAGAGGCAGGAACTGCCCGTACTCGCGCGCCAGCTGCTCGACGGCGCGTGCGCCGACGAACGCCTCGCTGCCGGGGCGGGGATCGAGGGTCACCGACGTGCCGAAGGGCAGGTCCTCGTGGAGCTCCGTGACGGTGAACGTGCCGTCGGAGCGACCGCACCACTCGACGGCCGGCGCGCCGGTCACGCTGCGTGAGCGCACCACGATCGTGTCGGCCACCATGAAGCAGCTGAGGAGACCGATGCCGAACTGACCGAGGTAGTCGTGACGTGGAAGGTCGAGGATGTCGCGCTTGGAGCTGCGGCCCACCGTGGAGAGCAGGTCCGCCACCTCGGTCGCGGTGAGCCCGATCCCGTCGTCCTCGAACACCAGCGATGTGCCGTCGACGCCGGCGGGGGAGATGCGCACTCCCCAGGAGGAGTCGTGGCCGTCCCGGAGGGAGCGAGCCGTGATGGCGTCTCGGCCGTTCTGGAGCAGCTCGCGCAGATAGACGCGCGGGCTCGAGTAGATGTGACGACTGAGGAGGTCGACGACCCCGCGCAGATCGACCTGGAAAGGCTGCGACTCGGCGTGCTCGGCACGGCCACCGGGATCTGACACGCGCAGAGCATAGCGCACGGTCACGGCCCGAGACCTCGGTGATTCGGGTGGCGTTCTCGGGGTGGGACCGGATCGTCATGAGCTCGTCCTGTGACGCGCGGAAGGTGCAAGGGGCGGTCGTGCCGGTGCTCTGGACCCCGCGGCGATCGGACGCAGGATCGTGCCCACGGTGGGGTCGGGGATGATGACACCCGTCATCCCGAGGTCGGCTCCGGAGGAGTCGCGGCCTGGCGTGGCGACGGCTCGACCTGGACGTCAGTCCGTCAGTGAGCCGATGATCTCGTCGAGCACGTCTCTGGCCCGACGGATGTCTCGCTCCGCAGCGTCCAGGCGGTCTCGCTGATCCACCAGGTCGGCGAGGAGCGCGGGGGTCCGGCTGGTCGGAGGCCCCTGGAGGCACGGCAGGAGCTATGCGATCTTCGTGCTGCACAGACCGGCGGCGTAGAGCTCCTGCACGCGGACGACGGTGTCGACCGTGCCCGCGTCGTAGCGGCGGTGGCCCGCCGGGGTGCGGGTGCTGACGATGAGTCCCTGCTGCTCGTAGTAGCGCAACGACCGCGCACTGACCCCGGTCGCGACTGCCAGCTCCCCGATCCGCAGAGCGGGCCTGCCTCTCGTCATCACTCGCCCATCGTTGCACCTGACACCAGTGTCACCACCTACGGTTCTGCGATGACGAACACCGACGAGAACCCCGGGACCGCGACGACTCCGGCTGTGCGGCAGCTCCGACTGGTCGTCGAGGCGACCGACTTCGAGGAGGCCGTGGCCTTCTACCGCGACGTCCTCGGGCTGCCCGAGCAGGCCGCGTTCCAGGGCGAGGGTGACGCCCGGGTCGTGATCCTCGACGCCGGCCGTGCCACCCTGGAGCTCGCCAACCCTGCCCAGGCGCGCATGATCGACGAGGTCGAGGTCGGCCGACGGATCGCCCCGCACCTGAGGGTCGCCTTCGAGGTGGACGACGCCGCGTCGACCAGCCGAGCGCTCGTCGACGCCGGTGCCGAGGAGCTCGCCCCACCCACCACGACGCCGTGGCGCTCGCTCAACGCGCGGCTCAGCGCGCCCGCCGGGCTGCAGATCACCGTGTTCGAGGAGCTGGAGCCTCAGCCGCGGGACTAGAGCTCCTTGACCATCTCCAGCTCGTCCCTCGTGGGGTCGAGGCTGTAGGGGACCGTGTGCCCGGTGAGCACGTACCCGCGTCGCTCGTACGCTCTGCGCGCGCGGGCGTTGTCCTCGTGGACGTGGAGCGTCAGCCGGTCGCCCTCGGTGCGGGCCCAGTCCTCGATCGTCGCCAGCAGGGCATCAGTCACGCCGCGCTCGCTCCCGCGGAAGTCCGGGGCGACGTAGACGCCGATGAGGAGGGGGCCGGTGTCGGGGACGAACCCGCCCATCATCCCGACCCAGCGCCCGGACGCGGTGATCGCGGCGATCATCGTCCTGTGCTCGGCGGTGCCACGCTGTCCGCGCATCCTCCACTCGGTCTCGTCGTGGGCCAGTGCCGCGTCGAGCGTCTCGCCGTAGCCGATCGGCATGTCGCGGATCATCTCGATCCGGAGGTCGCGGATCTCCTGCCAGTCCGCCTCGGTGGTCGAGCGTATCGAGACCTCATGAGTGCTCATCGTCTGGAGGCTATCGCGTCCCGGAACGTCAGCGAAGGGTGGCGTCCGCTCCGTGCCGGTCCCGGCCGTCGTCCGCACCGACCGGTCCGTCCTCACGTTGCTGCTGTTCACCGACGGTGATCTACTCGAACGATGAACACGACACCTCGTACTGTCCTGTCCATCGGTCTTCTCGGCTCCGCGCTGGCCCTCACCGGCTGCTCGTCGGACGCCGACGAGGCCACCCCGTCGCCGACAACCTCCACCGTCGCTGAACCGACCGAGACGCCGTCCGAGACCGCCGACCCGACCGCCACCGAAGAGCCCGACGACGGGTCGCTGCTCGACGGGGAGCAGGAGGTCGAGATCGGCACCTACGCGGGCACCTTCATCGCCCCGTCCGTCGAGGGCGGAGTCATCACGGTCGAGGACCCGGCCGCGTCCGAGGTCCCCGCCCAGTGGGTGATCACCCCGATCGAGGGCAGCGGCGAGACCTACCAGCTGATGACCGTGGCGCTCACGGACGGGGTGGCGTCCTGCCTCTCCCTCCCCCTGGAGGGGGACGTGTCGCTGGCGACGTGCGACGCCGCGGACACGGCCCAGACGTTCCGGGTGACCGCACTCGACAGCCCCGAGATGGTCTCGCTCAGCTCGAGCGCCGGCTTCCTCGGCGTGAACCCGGACGACGGCATGCTCGAGGTGTTCCCCTCCGGCGACCAGCTGAGCAGCACGTTCACGCTCGTCGCGAAGTAGCTGCCGCGTCGTGTCCCCGGGCGACCGGTCGCCCGGTGTAGCCGGACGCCTTGAGCAGCGGTGCGGAGAGCGCGGCCAGCGCTACGCCCAGGGCTGCGACGGCGACCATCGCTCCCCGCATGCCCGTCGCCTGGGACCAGAGACCGACGTACACCGGACCGAGGAGGAAGCCGACGTAGGACACGGTGGTCACGATCGCTGTGGCCCGCCCCCTGTGCGCTTCGTCGATCGTGCGCGAGACGATGCTCAGCATCATCGGATACAGGGCCGCGGTCCCGGCGGCGGCGAGCACGAGACCCAGGACGGCGACCGCGATGCTGGGGGAGGCGGCGATGACGAGTGCGCCTGATGCTGCGGTCATCGACCCCAGGACGATGACGGTCGGCTCGTGCCCGCTTCGGACCGTTCCCAGCGAGAACCGCGTGACGGCCACGACTGCCGCGAAGACCGCCGGTCCGACGGCGCTGAGTCCCGGGCCTGCACCGAGCTCGTCCTCGAGGAAGACGGCCCCCCAGCTCTGGTGGGCGTTCTCGCTCGCGAAGGCCAGCGCTCCCAGCACCCCGATGACGAGGAGCGGCGTGTACCGCAGGAGCGGCTGACGGTCGGCGGCTCTCCGCTCCGCGACGGGTGGCCTGACAGGACCCCCGCGGAGGGATCGGAGCGTGCCGGCGGACGCGACGACGGACAGGGCTGCCACGACGAGGAACGGCGCGAAGACCGGTGCGTCGAGCCGGGAGGAGAGCCCGGTGGTGAGGCTGGACAGCACGACGAAGGTCGAGAACACGCCACCCGCACGGATGATGACCGACGCGCCCGAGAGCTGCTCGGCGCGCCCGGCGACGGAGTTCATGGCGATGTCGCACGCACCGCTCGTGGCGCCCACGACGGTCAGCCCGATGCAGAGCGCGACGAAGCTGTGCGCGGTCAGGGCGACGCCGAGCCCGGCTGCGCCGAGCGTGACGACGGCGGCGACGGCGAAGCGGAAGCCCCACCGGTCGAGGGCGCGACCGGCCAGGAGCATGGCGGGGAGCGCTCCGGCTCCGATGAAGAGCAGGGCGACGCCGAGCTGGCCGTCGTCGACGCCGGCCTGCTCCCGGATGCGGGGGATGCTGGCGCCCCACCCACCCCAGAAGGAGCCGAAGGCCGCGGCCGCGAGATAGGCGGCGGTGACGAGGCTTCGTGCGTCTGAGTGTCCTTCGACCATGTGTGTGACGTTACACAGGTAGGGTCGTGTCATGCAATCGGGATCTCGGCGCACCACGATGACCCAGGTCGCGGCGCGCGCCGGCGTGTCCGTCATGACGGTCTCCTACACGTACAGCCGACCAGCGCGCGTCTCTGCGGACACCCGGGACCGAGTCCTGCAGGCAGCGGCCGAGCTGGGATACGCCGGGCCCGACCCCGCCGCACGCTCCCTCCGCTACGGCAGCACACAGACGGTGGGCGTGATCCTGGGCGAGCACCTCACGTACGCGTTCGACGACCCGCAGGCCAGCGCCTTCCTCGCGGGGATCGCGGACGTCTGCGCGGAGCGTGTCCACGGGATGCTCATCGTCCCCGTCACGGGTGCTCAGGACGATGCCCGACGCGTTGCCGCGTCCGCTGTCGACGCCTTCGTCGTCTGGACCACGTCGGACGACGACCCGGTGCTCGACGCCGTCGCCGGCTCCGGTCGGCCCGCAGTGGTCCACGGTGGGCCGGCTCGTGAGGGCTTCACCCTGGTGAGCATTGACAACCGCGCGGCGGCCTTCGCCATCGGCATGGAGACGTTCGCCGGCGCGCAGCGCCCTGCCGTCCTCAGCTTCCCCCTGGACCGCGAGCGCACGACGGCCCTGGCACCCGGCGTCGATCCTGCGACCGCCCGGTTCCCCGTGACCCGTGAACGCCTGCTCGGGTACCGGGACGCGATCGAGGCGCTCGGGCTCGACTGGGCGGACGTGCTCGTGGGGGTCGCCGCCACCAACGACGACGACGAGGCGTTCTCGCTGGCCGAGCAGATGCTCGCACAGGATCGACCCGTCGACGCGATCGCTGCGATGAGCGACGAGCAGGCGCTCGGTGTCCTCCGGGCTGCAGCGTCGACGCAGGTTCCCGTCCCGGAGCGGCTCACGGTGAGCGGGTGGGACGACTCGAAGGAGGCCGCCGCGCACGGGCTCAGCTCGGTGGCCCAAGACCTGCGCGCGCAAGGCGCGGCGGCTGCGCGGCTCGCGCTCGGCGGCGACGCTCCCTCCCACGGCGACCAGTGGTCTGTCGTCGTCCGGGCGTCGACGACCCGCAGGCTGCGTCCTGGGGCGACGACGATGCCCGGGGCGTGACCCTCGCCTAAGACGCCGACGGCTCCGCAGGCTCCGAGGACTCCGAGGACTCCGAGGACGAGAACCCCGCCCGCACGGCGTCTGCCTCGGTCTCGATCGTCGTCGCGTCGACGAGGTCCCCTGCCTGCTCCGTGAGCACGGTGACCCAGGTGGACAGGATCTCCTGGGCGTCCCCGCTCGTGTAGAGGGACGCGGTGAGGTCGGTGGTGGCCTTCTCGTAGAGGGCGGTGAAGTCCGCGTTCTCGAGGAAGCGGGTCGAGAGGACGTTGCTGCCGCCCATCGGACCTCCTGCGCCGCCCGGGCCTCCCGCGCCGCTCGGGCCTCCCGCGCCGCTCGGGAGCTCGCCGGTCGGGGGCTCCATGCCCTCGGGCATCTCGCCGTCGGGGAACCCTTCGCCGGGCACGAACCCCTCGGGCAGCTCGACGCCTTCGGGCAGCTCCACGCCCTCTGGCAGCTCGGCTCCGTCGGGCGGGACGAAGCCCTCGCCGCCCGCGCCATCGGGTCGGCCTCCGCCCATGCCTCCGCCCATGCCGCCCATGGGTGACTGGCCGAAGGCGAGGTTGAGGTCCCAGCTGACGACCGTGAACGCGCCGGTCTCGGTGTCGTACCGCAGGTAGGAGTTGTTGCCGGGGCCGTCGATGTCGTCGAAGTTCCCGACGAGGTCCTGCATCGCGAGGTAGGTCGCGAACGCGTCGACGTCGAGGTGGTCGGAGAGCTCGGCGGCGAAGGTCTCGTCGTCGGAGGAGTCGAGGAACTCCAGGAGCTCGATCAGTGGTTCGAGGGTGTCGTCGTCGCCGGTCTCCTGGTCGAAGATGTCGGTATAGGACTCGGGGTCGTCGCCGCGATAGCTGTAGTCGCCCTCGGCCTTCGCCTTGTAGAGGATCCCTTCGGTGTCGAACTCTGCGGCGTCCCACGCGTCGTCCGGGTTCTCGATCGTCAGGCGGAGCGTCTCGGTGCTGCCGTTGACCGAGAACCGCGTCGCGATCGCCTCCTGCGTGGCGAGTCCGGCCTGGTCGAAGAGCTCGAGGGCGACGGCCTCGTTGAGCGAGGTCTGCATGCTGGACGAGCGCACGACGAAGCCGGTCGAGCCGTCGAGCTCCTGGCCGTCGACGAACTTGTCGAGCCGGATGAGCCAGGGCAGGTCCTGCGGCTCCGTGTCTGTCGTGCTCACGGACCGCAGCGACGAGTTGCCCTTGAGGCGCATGCCCACGTCCGTGAACGTCTGCCCGTCGATGACGACGGTCGCGCTGATCCACTCCTTCTCGTCGTTGTCGACGAAGGCCCCGAGCATGGCCGCGTACTCGTCCTCGTCGAGCTCGACGGAGATGCTGTGCACCGACGAGGAGTCCCAGACGGTGCCCTCCGAGTCGCTCGCCGAGCGGACGGAGGAGTCGCCCCACGTCCCGGTGGAGGTCGTCCCCGATCCTGAGCCGCCCGCCGTCTCGAGCGAGCACGCCGCGAGCGATCCGAGGGTCAGCGTCACACCCAGCACGACGGCCGTGACGCGTGACCGGCGCGGGCGGTGGCCAGGTCCGCTCACGGATCGGCCGGTGACGGGTGGACCTGGGGTGCTCACGCCGGGCGCTGCGGGGAGCTGCTGGGGAGTCATGGAGATCCTTCGTGGGTCGACGACGGGCAGTCTCCAGGACACCCTCTGCGCCTTGAGGGACGGTGTTACCCCGCTGTGGATGTGCTGTGCCTGCTCGGTCTCGCGGCTCAGGCGCCGTCGCGTGCCGGGGCCGGCCACCATCGCGCGGGACCACGGCGATCGTCGCCTCGTCGACCACCCCGAATCCCGAGCGGCTCGGGTCAGACCGCGGGCACGAACACCGCGATCGTCTCTGCGACGAGCGCCGGCTTGCCCGTTCCCTCGATCTCGACGGTGACGGCCATCCCGACGCGGATGCCCATGGTGACGGTCTCGGCGCTCGTGATCTGCCCGTGGGCCCGCACCCGCGACCCCACGCGCACGGGCTGGAGGAACCGCACCCGGTCGAGCCCGTAGTTCACGGCCATGGCGATGCCGTCGACCGTGAAGAGCTTCCCGGTGAGCGCGGGCAGCAACGAGAGCGTGAGGTATCCGTGGGCGATCGTCCCGCCGAAGGGTCCGGCCGCTGCACGCTCGGGGTCGACGTGGATCCACTGCTCGTCGTCGGTCGCGGCAGCGAAGGCGTCGACCCGGTCCTGCTCGATCGCGAGCCAGTCGCTCGGCCCGTGCTCGCTGCCGACCGCGTCGAGCAGCTCGGTGGGGTGCGCGTAGTGCGTCATGGTGTTCCCCTATGCCTTCGGTCCGCCGGCGGCGTAGATGACCTGGCCGGACACGAACCCGGCCTCGTCCGAGCAGAGGAAGGACGCCAGCGCCGCGATGTCCTCCGGCTGCCCCACACGACCGACGGGGATCTCCTTGGCAGCACCCTCGAGGAGCTGGTCGAACGTGATCTTCATGCGCTCGGCCGTCGTCCGGAGCATGTCCGTGGCGATGAAGCCGGGAGCGATCGCGTTGGCCGTCACACCGAACGGACCGAGCTCGATGGCGAGCGTCTTCGTGAACCCCTGCATCCCGGCCTTCGCGGCCGCGTAGTTCGCCTGACCCCGGTTGCCGAGGGCGGAGGTGCTCGAGAGGTTGACCACGCGACCGTAGCGAGCCTCGACCTGGTGCTTCTGCACTGCACGCGCCATGAGGAAGGCACCACGCAGGTGGACGCCGATGACCGTGTCCCAGTCGTCGTCGGACATCTTGAACAGGAGGTTGTCCCGCAGCACGCCTGCGTTGTTCACGAGGACGGTTGGTGCGCCGAGCTCGTTCGCGGTCCGGTCGACGGCGCGCTGGACGTCGTCGGCCGAGGCGACGTCGGCCCCGATACCGAGCGCCCTGCCGCCCGCGGCGGTGATCGCGGCGACCGTCTCGGCGGTGCCGTCCTCGGTGAGGTCGACCACCGCGACGGCGAACCCGTCCGAGGCGAGGCGTCTCGCGACCGCGGCGCCGATGCCGCGGGCCGCGCCGGTGACGATCGCCGTCCGCTGCGGTGAGTCGTCGGAAGCAGGCGCATCTTGGGGTGCGGGCTGTGCGGGTTGTGTGGTCATGGGATGGGTTCTCCTTCGGTCGGGTGCCCGACGGCATCGTCGCCGTCGAAGATGATGAGCTGTCGCAGTGCCCGGCCCTCGGCGAGCGCGTCCATGGCGTCGTTGATCTCCGGGAGCGCGATGCGGTCCGAGATGAGCCGCTCGACCGGGAGCCGGCCCTCGCGCCAGAGGTCGGCGTACCGCGGGATGTCGCGCGCCGGGACGGCAGACCCGAGATAGCTGCCGACGATGGTGCGCGCCTCGGCGGTGAGCAGGAGCGGAGAGACCTCCGCCAGGGCACCCGGTGCGGGCAGGCCGACGGTCACCGTCCGGCCGCCTGGCGCGGTCGCCCGCACCGCGGTCTCGAAGGCGCGCGCGTGCCCGGCAGCCTCGATGACGACGGGAGCGGTGATCGTCTGTGCGAGCAGCTCCTCGGGCGTCCACGCCTCGTGCACGCCGGAGGCACGGGCGCTGTCGAGCTTCGCGGGTACGCTGTCCACGCCGATGACGTGGTGCCCGAGCGAGAGCGCGACGAGGGCGGCGGCCATGCCGACTCCGCCGAGCCCGACGACGATGACCGTGTCCCCCGGCCGGGCGTCGGACGCGTTGATCATGGCGCCACCGCCGGTGAGGACGGCGCAGCCGAGGAGCGCGGCGACGTCGGGTGGCACGTCGGCGTCCACGCGGACGACAGAGGTGCGGTGCACGACGGCGTGCGACGCGAAGGCGGAGACGCCGAGGTGGTGGGCGACGGGCTCCCCGTCGCGGTGGAGCCGTGCGCCACCGCCGAGGAGCGTGCCGGCGGTGTTCGCCGCGCTGCCGGGGACGCACGGCAGCCGACCGTCTGTCGCGCAGCCGCTGCACGCGCCGCACCGCGGGAGGAAGGTCATGACGACGCGGTCGCCCAGGGCAAGGTCCGGTACTCCCGGTGCGAGCAGCTCGACGATCCCCGCGGCCTCGTGGCCGAGCAGCATGGGTGTGGGGCGCGCGCGGTTCCCGTCGACGACGGAGAGGTCGGAGTGGCAGATGCCGGCGGCCTCGATGCGCACGAGGATCTCCCCGTCGCCGGGTGGGTCGAGCTCGAGCGGGCCGACGCTCAGCGGGTGGGAGGAGGCATAGGGCGGCGGGGCACCGACGGTCTCGAGCACTGCGCCGAGGATCTGCACGTGTCGCCTCCAGCTCCCGAGTCCAAACCGACTAGGCGGTATGTGATTCGGATCCTACACCACGCCCGCGCGAGGCGGATGTGCGTGGAGAGGTCGTGGTGCTGGCGACGACCGTGCTCGCGACGCCGGTGTGCGCGAGGGGCCGTGCGAGGCAGGCGGCTGACCGCCTGCGAGTGGCCTGACGAGAGACGTCAGGTCTGGGTGGAGCGAAGGAGTGAGACGAGTAGGGGGCGGACCGTCAGGCGATCGGGGCGGGCTCGCGGGCCGGGGTGCCAGAACGGCGGCCACGGACGGAGCGCGGAGTGAGCGGCGTCGACGGTGCGAGAGGGTGCTCGACGATGAGGTTGGCCATCGCCAGCCCGGCGAACCCGACGCGCCGGAGCGAGACGAGCGTGAGGGGAGCTGCTGCTGCGGTATCGAGCTTCGGACTGATCACCCTGAGGACACTAGGGTCCATGGGGGCGACACTCAAGGCCAGGCGGGGTGAACCGTATGGGGAGAAGTACCCATGGATGAATCCGCGGTATTTCAACGGTGAGAGCGTGCTCACGATACTTTCGCGGTGAAACCGTTGTCATCCTACCTGCGTCCAGTGACCACCGGTCGTTGAACCGTCACGATCAGCCCTGGAACGTCCAGTGCCACGGCTCGCGGGGCACGTCCTCGACGAACCCGTGGGCCGCACCGTTCGCCCGCATCCATGCCAGCGCCGGGCCGTCGAGCTTGAGGTCGACGCTCAGGCCCCACCCGTGGTCGCTCGTCCCGGGCTTCGCTGCGAGACCGCCCTCGGAGTACAGGCCCTTGCGCGCGACCAGGTCCACCTGGCTCTCGTAGGTGCGGTACGAGTCCGTGATGCCGATGTCGATGCCGTCAGCCTTGGCCGCCGCGAGCAGGCCCTCGAACCCGGCGCTCGCCGGCGCCCAGAGCCGGTGGCCCGTGCTGCCGATCGGGGCGAGAGCGTCGCGCGGGATCTTGCCGTTGCCGTAGGCCGCGAGGTCGGTCGGGATGCCGTCGGCGTTGAGCGTGGACCTCGCGCTGCCGCTCGCGGCGACGGTGGACGAGCTGGTCGTCAGTGCCTGGGCCTGGGCGAGGACCGTGTCGAAGGACGTGGAGGTGGACGCGCTCGATGCGGCCGATGTGTTCACCGAGGCCGCCATCGGGGCAGGGCGCATCGAGATCGACGCGATCGTCGTCTGGATCTCCATGATGCGTGAAGAGATTGCCTCGATACCCACTGAGCTGTTCCTGACCTTCGGTGCGGCCGTCCTCATGGCCTGGGCGTCGGCCCCGTCCATGGGTCCTGTCTCGACCCGCTCATCGGCCCGGATGTCTCGCTCATGAGGAGTTCGGCGCGACGCGCGCACGTCCCCGAAACTATCGGCCAGCACGTGCGCCAGGCGTCACAGCGCAGCAACGCTGCACCACGCACCCCTGCGGCACGCCTCCCCGGTGGGGCCGGCTGACGGGGTGGATAGTTCTCCCATGACCTCGCACACGACCGTCTTCATCACCGGCGCTGCCCGCGGCATCGGCCGCGCCACCGCCGAGACCTTCCTCCGGCACGGGTGGACCGTCGGGGTGAGCGACCTCGACGAGGAAGCGCTGGCTGCCGGCTGGGAGCACGTGACGGACAGCCGCACCGGCCGCCCACGGCGCCCCGTCCTCACCACGCGGCTCGACGTCACCGACCGGGCGGACTGGGACCGTGCGCTCGACGAGTTCGTCGCCGTCGCCGGGAGCCTCACGGTGCTCGTCAACAATGCCGGGATCATCGTCTCCGGACCGTTCGAAGAGCTCTCCTGGGCGAGCCAGTCGCGCCTCGTCGACATCAACATCAAGGGCGTCCTCGCCGGGTCGCAGGCCGCGTTCGCCCATCTCCGGGTCTCAGGTGCCCGCGGCGCAGGCGAGCCGGGCGCCGAGCGCGAGCCCGCGCGCATCGTCACGATGTGCTCCGCCTCGGCGTTCTACGGGCAGGCCGGCATCGTCACCTACGCGGCGACCAAGTCTGCAGTGCAGTCCATCACCGAGGGGCTCGACCTCGAGTGGCTCCGGCACGGCATCCGCGCCTTCTGCGTCTCGCCGCTGTGGGTGCGGACCGGCCTCGTCGAGGACGCCCGCGCGGCCGGGACCGTCGGGACCCTCGGGGTCCGGCTCAGCCCCGACACGATCGCTGCGGCCGTCTACCGGCAGGCGACCCAGTCGTCGCGGATCCTCGGGGTGCCTCGCGGCGTCAACCGGATCGTCGGCGCGCAGACCCGCGCGCTCTACCACTCCGGCAAGGTCGCACCGCAGATCCTCGCCCGCGCCGTCGCGAGCTACCTCGGGCGGTGAGCTCCGCCGGTCCGACCGCTGGACCGACGGCCGGAGGCACTCCGGGAACGCCAAAGGCCCCGGTCTCCCGACCGGGGCCTTCGCGACATCAGATCGACGCAGGAGCGAGATCAGATCGGGCGGATGTTCTCCGCCTGCGGGCCCTTGGGGCCCTGCGTGATGTCGAACTCGACCTTCTGGTTCTCGTCGAGCGAACGGTAGCCGGAGCTCTGGATCGCAGAGTAGTGGGCGAACACGTCAGCGCTGCCGTCCTCGGGGGCGATGAAGCCGAAGCCCTTCTCTGCGTTGAACCACTTCACGGTACCAACTGCCATCTTCATACTCCTTCAAGAGTGTGTAGGACGACCTCCCCTGTGGAGGCCGCTCGTCACGGCGCGCGTCGTCCACTCCTGAAGACCAAGAACTACCCCGACTCGCGTCGGTGCAGGTAAGACGTGCGATGCACTGCAACTTCAGCGCTTACTCTAGCCACACCCCGGGCGATGTCGCTAGAGATCCTGCGAAAGTCGCGGACGACCGAGATCGACCGGTTTCAGCGGTAGCTCGCAACCCCGTCCCAGGCGCGCCGACGCTCGCGGCCCGGGTCGCTGATGACCCTGTCGCGAGCGGCGAAGATCATCGTGGGGCGGTCGTCGTCGTCGTAGGCGGGCCACCCCGGGACGGGGGCACCGGTGCGGACGAAGGACAGCCAGCTCTCCTGCATCCGGTCGCTCACGGCAGCGAGCTCCTCGCGCCCCCCGAGCCACGTCATGGCTCGCGCGCGCGGCGAGTCGAGCATCCCGAAGACGGGCACGAGGTCGGTCCCGTGTCCGCCACCGTGCCCGGACAGGTTGAGGGAGGGGGTCGTGAAGTCGTAGCGGTAGACGAACGTGGGCGAGTGCACCGCGTGCGCCTGTGCGGCCTGGACGGCCGGCACCCAGAACGTGGCGTCGCCGCCGAGCTGCGCACGGGCGCGCATGCTCGGGTACCCCGGGTAGGCGGAGAGCACCTTGAGCTGGGCGCCGGGGTCGGTGATCTCGAACATGAGGTTGATCGCCTCGGGCGTGGTCGGGACGTCCGACGTCCCGGGGCCGGCGAAGACGATGCCCTCGTGCTTCGTCGACCCGATGAGGAGCGGCACCTGTGCCGAGCGGCCGGCGGCGAAGGCGTCGAGGGGGTGCTCGGGCAGGAAGTCGCCGTCGACGACGGGGCTCATGCACAGCGCACCCGGCGTCTCGACCGGGACGAGGGCGGCCAGCCGGGCACCGGCGTCGACGAGCTCTTTCGGTGCGGCGCTGAGCAGCGCGTCGGCCGCGAGGCTCTCCGTGGTGCGCAACCAGTTGATGAAGTCGCGCGCCCAGCCCGCCGCTCGCTCGGGGCCGTAGGCGGCGGAGACGGTGGGGCTCTGCGCGATCGCCCGGTGGAAGAGGCCGTGCGCGGCCGGCACGCACAGGAGCGTCGTCACGGCTGCGGCGCCGGAGGACTGGCCGGCGATCGTCACCTGTGACGGGTCGCCGCCGAACGCGGCGATGTTGTCGCGGACCCACTCGAGCGCGGCGACCTGGTCGCGGAGGCCGAGGTTCGACTCGAACGTCCGTCGGGGGGTCGAGTACTGCGAGAAGTCGAGGAAGCCGAGGGCGCCCAGGCGGTAGTTCACGGTGACGACCACGACGTCTCCGCGGGAGACGAGCGCGTCGGCGGCATAGGCGGGGGCTGAGCCGGCGCCGCGGCTGAAGGCGCCGCCGTGGAACCAGACGAGGACGGGGCGAGGGGTGTCGTCGGGTCCGGGCTGCGGGGCGAGGACGCTCAGCGTGAGGCAGTCCTCGGACTGCTCCGTCTCCGGACCGGCGGCGGAGAACGCCTGCGTGACGCGTTGCGGTGCGACGGGCCCGTGGTGCATGGCGTTGCGGGTCCCGGTCCAGCTCGTCGGGGCCGCAGGGGCACGGAAGCGCAGGTTCCCCACGGGCGGGGCTGCGTACGGGATGCCGCGGAAGGCGCGCAGCCCGCTCGTGGTCGTGGTCCCACGGAGCCGACCCTGGGCGACGTCCACCTGGGTGCTCACGGTGCGGGCGGGCGTGGGGTTGTCCGTGCTGGTCACTGTGCGGCTCCTTGCGCCGCTGGTTGCGGCCTCGCGGTTGCGTCCTCGCTCTGAGGCTAGCCCGTCCGGCCCGTCACCACGCACCGGCGGAGCGGAGAAGCGGTGAGGGTCGGTGGGAGGTCCGGCGCAGCAGGCGCGGACGACTCAGCGGTGGCTCTGGACGAGCGGGCACGTGAAGGTGTCGCGCGCGCCGAGCCCGACCTCGTTGAGGTACCGGATGACGATGCCGTAGGACTCGAAGAGCCCAGTCTGCGTGTACTTGACGTCCTTCTCGGCGCAGAACGCCGCGATGATCGGCTGGGCGTGGCGCAGGCTGACGCGCGGCATGCTCGGGAAGAGGTGGTGCTCGATCTGGTAGTTGAGCCCGCCGAGCGCCACGTCGACGAACCGGCCGCCGGTGACGTTGCGGCTCATGAGCACCTGGCGGCGCAGGAAGTCGACCTTGAGGTCCTTCGGCACGATGGGCATGCCCTTGTGGTTCGGAGCGAACGAGCCGCCCATGTACAGGCCGAAGAGCGCGAGGTGCAGCGCGACGAACACGACGGCCTTGACCGGGGAGAGCACGGCGAAGACGAGGACGACGTAGCCGACGAGGCGGGTGCCGAGGAAGAGGATCTCGATGCCACGGCGGGCGATGGGCTCGCGGCCGACGACGCGCTTGAGGCCCTGGTAGTGCAGGTCGAGCCCTTCGAGGAGCAGCAGCGGGAAGAAGAACCAGCCCTGGTGCGCGGCGAACCAGCGTGTGAAGGGGTTGCGGCGTGAGGCGGCCTGCGTGGCGGTGAACGCGAGGACCGGCAGGTCGATGTCCGGGTCCACGCCCTCCTTGTTCGGGTTGCCGTGGTGCTTCGTGTGCTTGTGCTGCCACCAGCCGTAGCTGAGGCCGACGAAGAGGTTCGCGACGACGAGCGATGTCCACTCGTTCCACTTCCCGGAGACGAACATCTGCCGGTGCGCGGCGTCGTGGCCGAGGAAGGCGGTCTGCGTCATGACGACGGCGGCGACGACGGCTGTCGTGAGCTGCCACCACGAGTCGCCGATGACGACGAACACGGTGATGAGGGCTGCCCAGACGAGCACCATGCCGACGAGCTTGGCCCAGTAGTAGGCGTAGCGGCGGCGCATGAGGCCGGCGTCCTGGATCCTGCGGGAGATCTCCGCGAAGTCGGTGACCGCGCGGACGCGGGGCGAGGCGGGCACAGCAGGGCCGGGCGAGGTGAGCGTTGCGCTCATAGAGGCTCCGTGGGGAGTGGGTGAGCGCAAGAGGTCGTTCGGGGAGACGCCGACCGGTGAGTTCCGCTCGAGCTCGGGCGTGGTCGGCGACACGGCTGTCCCAGCCGGTCTGGATACACGAATGCCCCGGGCACGAGGCCCGGGGCATTCGTAGAGATCTTGGTTGCTGTCCTGGCGTCCGAATACTCAGACTGCCCAGGTCAGGGCACCAGAATCAGAGGGGGCGAATGTTCTCCGCCTGCGGGCCCTTCGGGCCCTGCGTGACGTCGAACTCGACCTTCTGGTTCTCGTCGAGGCTGCGGTATCCGCTGGACGAGATCGCGGAGTAGTGCGCGAACACGTCGGCCGAGCCGTCCTCAGGTGCGATGAAGCCGAAGCCCTTTTCGGCGTTGAACCACTTCACGGTTCCAACAGTCATTTGATACTCCTTCAAGAGTGATCACAACGGCTCCGCGTGTCGGAGGCGTTCGTCACGGTGTTCCGTCGTCAACTCTTGAAGAACAAGATCCGCGGGCATTGGCCCTGCGCGGCAAAGACATGAGATTCACTGCAACTTCTGTCCAGAGACTACACACGTCTGGGCGTCGTGGCTAGTGGCCGGTCCTCGCGGGTCTGTCGAGGGCCGGCCGGACGGTCATGCCACGCCGTGGTCCGCGAGCTCCGGCGTCTCGACCGTGAGGGCGCCGAGGGCCGAGCCGACGATGTGCATGGCGCGCAGCGTGCTGATCTGCGGACCGTCGAGCGGGACGAGCGTGGTGAACTCGGACCAGGCGTCGAGCTGGCTGTCGAGGTCGCGCTGGACGGCACGGAGCCACAGCTGGGCGAACGCGGCGTAGGAGCGCTTGTCGTCACGCGTGAGGGGCGCTCCCTCGATGTCGAGGTAGCAGCGCGCGATCCGCTTGTCGAAGAGGGGGACGAGGCGTGGGCGCTTGCGGTGCAGGAGCGACGAGAACGTCGTGAGGCTCACACCGGGCATCGGGTGCGTGTCGAGGAACGCGTAGAGGTCGAGCACGGCGCTGATGTCGTCGTAGGTGGCGCCGGCGAGGGACGTCTCCATCGGGATGGCGCGCAGGACCGCGTTGACGGCGGGCAGGTTGTCGACGAGGGCGTCGTACGTGGCGACGCTCTCGAGGGGGGCTCCGACGAGCCAGGGCGCGAGGAGGTCGGCGGGGGAGAGGAACTCCGACGGTCCGCCCTCGTAGGCGTCGTACGCCGGGTAGGACCCGTGCTCTCCGGGACTGTTGAGATGGCGTCGGACGTGGTCGCGCGCTGTGTCGAAGTCGACGCGCGCTCCACCCACTCTGACGTCCGGGCGGGCAGCGGTGACCTCCGAGCTCGATGTTGTCATGTGTGCACTATCGGACGGATCGCCTCCCGAGACGAGAGCGTGCGGGGGACGACATCGCTTTTCATCCGTACTTCACCCGTCGATGTGCATCACGGGTGGCCCACAGCGTCAGCTGGGTCAGCCGTGCGCCGTCGTGCGTCAGTCCCGCGCCGTCCCCAGGCCGATGAAGGCGCCGAGCTCGCACAGGCCCTCCGGCGTCGCGGGCAGGTAGTCGGTGAGCCACGGTGAGCGGACGACGACCGCGAGCCACTGGCCGCGCGAGACCGCCACGTTGACGCGGTTGCGGGACAGGAGGAAGCCCATGCCGCGGGGGACGTCGTCGGCGGAGGACGCGGCCATCGTCATGATGACGACGGGGGCCTGCTGCCCCTGGAACTTGTCGACCGTACCGACGCGCGTGCCGCCGAAGCCGGCGGAGCGCAGGGACCGCTCGACGAGGGCACGCTGAGCGTTGTACGCCGCGACCACGAGGATGTCCGTGTCCGCGAGCGGGCGGTACACGCGCCCGGCGTCGGGCGCAGTACCCGCTTCCGTGCCCGCTGAGGTACCCGCTCCTGCGTCCGGTTCGCCGTCGCTGTCCGGTGCGGGAGTGCCGTCCGACCACGGTGTCCCGACGAGCGCGGCGACCTGCCGCACGACCTCGTCGGCCTCCTCGGTCGACAGGACGGCGTTGCCGCGGTGCTCGACGAGGACGGTCCGGACGCCGGGCTCGACGCCCTCGAGGTCGCGAGCCGTCGTCGTGGCCTCCTCGGAGACGAGGCGCCCCTCGTAGGCGAGGCGGGACACGGGTGCGCAGAGGGCGGGGTGCATGCGCCAGGTGCGCTCGAGGAAGTACCCGCGGTCGGCCGGGAGCGCGTCGTGGCCCTCGGCCACCCAGGAGAGAGCGGACTGGTCGACGGGTTCGGGGTGCGTGCCCTGCGTGACCTGGGGGAGTTGCTGCGGGTCGCCGAGGAGCAGGAGGTTCTGGGCAGCGACGGAGACGGCGAGCGTGTTCGCGAGGGAGAACTGGCCGGCCTCGTCGACGACGAGGAGGTCGAGCTCACCGCGACCGACCTTGGCGGTGTTCGTGAAGTCCCAGGCGGTCCCGCCGACGACGTAACCGTGGTCGCGGTGCTCGGCGAGGAACTTCGCCTGCTTCTTCTCGGGGATCGCGGTCCAGGTGCGCTCGACGCTGGGGTCCTGGGGCGTCTTGCCGACCCGGTAGCCGGGGACGCCTGCCTCGACGACCGTGTCGAGGAGGTTCTCCACGACCGCGTGGGACGGTGCGACGACGCCGACGTGCCACCCGCTGCGCACGAGGCGTTCGATGACGCGGGCGCCGACGAAGGTCTTGCCCGTCCCCGGAGGGCCTTGGACGGCGACGTACGAGCGGTCGAGGGCGCGGACGGCGTCGGCGATCGCGCTGATGTACGCGCCCTTGCCGGTGCGGGGCACGGGCAGGACGCCCGCGCCGGTGCTGCCGGGGGCGCCGCCGTCGCGCAGCTGGGGCGGGAGGCGGCGGAGGATGTCGAGGCCGGCCTGGGCGGGGAACGAGTGGCCGGGGAGGTAGATCGACCGGCGGACGCTGCTCGCGACCTCGCGGATCGCGTTCTCCAGCGGGGTGGTGCGGACAGGGCTGCCGGGTCCGACGGCCATGGGCAGCTCGTCGTACGGCTCGAGGCCCTTCTTGAGGACCTCCTCGACGACGAGGACGTCGTGCCCGGCGGCGTCCGACGTGACGCGCAGGACCGTGGCGGTGCCGGTGACCTGGCGGACGGCGCCCTGCGGGGCGACGAGGCCGGGCGGCAGCGGTGCTGAGTAGATGCACCAGACGCTCGACCCGGCGCCGAGCGTGCTGCCGGTCGCGAGCTCGCCCACGAGCGTGATCTCGCGGCGCAGCGAGCGCTGGTTGCCCTCCTTGAACCAGTCCCGGGTGACGCTCACGGTCTCGGCGACGAGGACGTCACGCGTCTGCGCCCACTCGTCCGGCGGCACGGTGAGGCGGTCGAAGTGCTCCCACCAGAAGGGCTTGTTCTCCCGGCGGTGGTACCCGAGCGCGGCGGAGAGCATCGCGAGGCCCTGCTCGTCGTGCGTGCGCTCGTCCCGCGGGGCATCGCCCGCGGCGTGGAGGAGCTCGAGGGCCTCGGCGGCGATGGCCTCTTCGCGGTTCTCGTCGTCCGCGGAGCCGCTCGGTCCTGCCTCGGCCAGGACCGCCGGCGCGGCGGTCGGCGTCACGCCCGCCTCGGCGGCACGCTCGAGCAACCAGTCGCGCAGGCGCAGCGTCGAGACGCAGTCGTAGCGGTTGTAGCCGGCGATGAGGTCGAGGGCGGCCTCGTGCTCGGCGGTGCGCCCGGCGTCGCGGAGCTCGCACGCGAGCGCGTACTGGGCGATCGAGTCGGCGGCGTTGTCGAGGGCGTCGCTGCGCAGGTCGTCGCCCATGTAGAGCGGCTCGAGCTTCTTGATCGAGTAGGAGGGCTGGGAGACCCGGATGCTCTGGCGCACCGTGGCGTAGAGGTCGACGAGGACACCGGCCCGGAGCAGCTCGTCGAGCTGCGCCTCGCCGACGCCGTGCCGCCCGACGAGGCGGCCGAGCGCCGTCTTCTCGTAGGGCGCGTAGTGGTAGACGTGCATCGCGGGGTGCTCGGCGCGGCGGGCCGTGACGTAGTCGAGGAAGTCGGCGAGCGCCTGCTTCTCCTCGGCGCGCGAGTGTGCCCAGAAGGGGCGGAACGTCTCGGGCTCGGCGCCGACACCGCCGTCGCCCGTCTCGACGACGCCGAAGAGGTACTCCAGCCCCCAGTCGCCCGAGCCGCGCTCGGCCCACAGGGGGTCGCCCTCGAAGTCGAAGAAGAGGTCGCCCGGGTCGGCGGGCGGCAGCGCGGCGAGGGCGTCCGTCGCGACGACGACGGCGTGCACGTCCGGCTGTCCGTTCGCCAGCGGCGGGCGGAGCTCCTGGGCAACCTGCATCGCGGCCTGCTCCCGCAGCGCGGTGAGCGTGCGCTCGGCGATCCCCGGCACCGGACCGGTGCTCGTCGCGAGCTCGTCGATGGACCGGATGCCGGCCGCCGCGAGGCGTGCCCGCTGGGTGGTGCGCATGCCCGCGACGAGCAGGACGTCCCGGTGCTCGGTTACGTGCACGGCGCACACGTCGCACCGGCCGCACGCGAGGTACCGCTCGTCGCCCCACCGGACGGGTCCGTCCTCGCCGTGGTGCTCGTCGAGGATCGCCTCGAGCCGGGCGCGGCGCTCGCGGTACACGGGCACGATGTCCGCGACCGCGTGGCTCGACGAGCTCCCGTCGCCCAGGACGAGGCGCACCTGTGGGGCGACCTCGATGCCTGCTGCCGCGAGCTGGTCCGCGTAGGCCGCGACCTGCAGGAGCGCGGTCACCTTCGCGTGCCGTGCCAGCTTCGTGTCGACGACCGCGTACGACACGTGCGTCGACGACGTCCGGGGGCCGGAGCCCGCGTCGTCCTCGCGGACGAGGAAGTCCGGGCGGCCGAGGAAGCGACCGTCGAACACCGTGCCCTGGTAGACGACGTCGACGCCGCTGCGCAGCAGGGCGACCGTGCGCTCGTGCGCCGCCCGGAGGTCGTCGGCCGTGTCCCACCGCTCTGCGCCGAGCACCGCGACGCCGCGGTCCGGGTGGAGCGAGCCGGACGCCGGGTCGTGCGGCCCGAAGCGCTCGAGGTAGTCCTGCAGCACCCGCTTCTCGTGCGCGAGGCCCAGCTGAGCCGTCCGCTTGAGCATCGCGTCACCCGCCACCGCGCCCCGGGACGTGGTGCGACCCAGACGGAGGTCGAGGGCGCTGAGGAGCGCCAGCTCGCACGTCGCCGAGAGAGCGATGTCGGTCGCGCTGCACACCAGCACGTCATCAAGAACAAGCACGGTGACCCCTCACACGGATGGGGCGATCGCCCGGGGCTCAACCTACCGGGCAGCGACCACGCACGGGCACGGTCCTCGGTCCCGGTTCAGAGGCGCAGGCCGAGGTGGACACCGTTCTCGTCGGCCCCGAGCGTCGTGAAGCCGAGGTGCGCGTAGAACCCGCCGGCCCGGACGTTCGTCGCCGCCATCCCCAGGTGCACACCGGGCACGCCCAGGGCACGCAGCGCCGCGAAGAGCGTCTCGAGGAGCACCCGGCCGTTGCCGCCACCCTGCGCCTCCGGCAGCACGTCGACGTGCAGGTGCGCCGGGTACTGGTCCAGGAACGCCGGGTCCGGACCGTGGTGGTCGTGGAGGATCTCGATGAACGTCGCGTCGACCGTCCCCGGCGGGAGCGACCCGTCGCGCGCCTGCTCGAGCGGGTAGCGCTCGCGGAGAGCGGGCAGCCAGTCCCGGACCACGAGCTCGTCGAAGGCCGCGCTGTCCCGGACACCGAGCACGTAGCCGGCGACGGCCTCCGGCCCCGTTCGCGCCCCGTCGACGAGGACGAACGCCAGCTCCGGCTCGAACGCGAGGTACGGGCCGAGGTAGAGGTCGCCGATGAGGCGCGGGTGCACCGAGCGGTCCGTCGCGTCACCACCGGCGTCGCCCGTCCGCAAGCAGATGTCGTAGAGCCGGTCGACCTCGGCGGCGTCGGTCGTGTCGGCGGGCCGGACGGACCAGCGAGGGGGTGTGAGATGTGCGTCGTCGGACATAGGAGGCAATCTAGCGGTGCCCGGGAGCGGCACCGGGAGGGCTGGGGTATGAAGGAAGCATGACTTCCCCCATCCCCACCGTGACCCTCAACAACGGCGTCCAGATCCCGCAGGTCGGGTTCGGCACGTTCCAGATCCCCGAGGACGACACGCAGCGTGCGGTCGAGTCCGCCATCGACGCGGGCTACCGCCACATCGACACGGCCGCCGGGTACTACAACGAGGCCGGCGTCGGCGCAGCGGTCCGGGCGAGCAGCCTGACCCGCGAGGAGCTCTTCGTCACGACGAAGCTCCGGAACGGCGACCAGGGCTACGAGAGCACCCTCAAGGCGTTCGAGGCGAGCCGCTCCGAGCTCGGTCTCGACTACGTCGACCTCTACCTCATCCACTGGCCCTACCCGAGCGAGGGCCTCTACGTGGAGACGTGGCGCGCGTTCGAGAAGCTCCACGCCGATGGCGTGATCAAGTCCATCGGCGTCTCGAACTTCCTGCCCGAGCACCTCGAGAAGCTCCTCGCGGCGACCGAGATCGTCCCCGCCGTCAACCAGATCGAGGTGCACCCCACGTTCCAGCAGGCGTCTCTCGCCGCGACCTCCCGCGCCGCGGGCATCGCCGTCGAGGCCTACAGCCCGCTCGGTCGCGGCGCCGACCTCGAGGCGGAGCAGGTCGTCTCGATCGCCCGCGAGCACGACGTCACGCCCGCACAGGTGGTGCTGCGCTGGCACGTGCAGAGCGGCAACGTCATCATCCCGAAGTCGACGAACCCCGAGCGCATCGCGTCCAACCTCGACCTCTTCGGCTTCGAGCTGAGCGACGAGCAGATGGCTGCGGTCACCGCCCTCGAGTCCGGGCAGCGCACCGGCGCAGACCCCGCGACGGCGGCGTTCACACAGTTCCGCTGAGCCCCTCTCTGCGGGTGCGGATCAGCCTCTGCCGTGCCTACCGTGGTGGACACCCGGCACCCTCGGGTGTCCACCCGTCCCCAGGAGGCACCACCCATGTCTGATGCAGATCTCTCCGGCCGCCGCGTCCTCGCCATCGTCACGAACTACGGCGTCGAGCAGGACGAGCTCGTCGTCCCCGTCGACCACCTCCGCGAGGCCGGCGCGACGGTCGACGTGGCTGCGGTCGAGGACGCACCCGTCGAGACGCTCGTCGGCGACAAGGACCCGGGGCGCCCGGTCCAGCCGACCACCACGCTCGGCTCGGTCGACGCCGACGGGTACGACCTGCTCCTCGTCCCCGGCGGCACGCTCAACGCCGACACGCTGCGCCTGCAGGACGACGCGGTGAACCTCGTCAAGGCGTTCGCGTCGTCGGGCCGACCTGTCGCCGCCATCTGCCACGGTCCGTGGCTCCTCGTCGAGGCGGGCCTCGCCGACGGCAAGCGCCTCACCTCCTACCCCTCGCTGACCACGGACGTCCGCAACGCGGGCGGCACCTGGGTCGACGAGGAGGTCGTCGCCGACGACGCCCGAGGCTTCCGGCTCATCACGTCCCGCACCCCCGACGACCTCGCGGCGTTCCTCGGCGAGATCGACGCGACGCTGACCGCCTGAGGCCAGAGCACGACCGGCGCAGCACCGGGTCGGCGTTCACGCAGCAGCGTCTGACGTCCGCGTTCAGGACCAGTGCGCCGGGTGGTGGCCGTCCCGCTGAGCCGGGTGGTGGGCCCGGCGCGCGGCGGTCGTGGCGGGCCCGTGCCAGACGAAGAGCGCCAGGAGTGCGACCCACCCCAGGGCCGCTGCGACCGCGAACACGGTCGTCAGCGAGTACGTGGCGTCGAGCACTGGTCGCGAGCCCCCGGCGAGCGCGCTGAACACCGACCGCTCGCTGCCCGGCGCGTCCGTCCCGTCGACGAGGAAGAAGCCCGTCCCTGCGAGACCGGCCCACGCGACGAGCTGGGCGGTCGCCTGCGGGACGGACAGCGACGTCGATCCTGGACGCCCGGCCTCGGTGCGCCACACGGACCGGGGGTACCGGCGCCGGGCCATGACGGTCGTGACGACGAGCGCCGCGAGGAGCCAGGGGCCGACCGTGAAGGGGAAGAGGAGCAACAACCACCCCGGCGTGCCGACGAGGAGGCGCCCGCCCCAGACCCACAGCAGGAGGATCACGTTGTTCGCGATCATGTGGCGGGTCGAGATCCGCGCGAGAGTGTCCACGCGGGCATCGTAGGCGCCGCACCGGGTGGGTCCGGGCAAAGATCCCCCCAGAGGAGGACAGACGAGGCCCACCTGCATCGATACGCTCCCTGGAGACCGCCTGCGCTCGCAGGCACCGTTCAGGGGAGCACCGATGACCGGCACCGCCGCACCACCCGACGTCGACCCGGCCACCCTCGCGGTGAGCACGCGCGGGCTGCGCAAGACGTACCGGACCCGGCACGGTCGCCAGGTCGCCGTGCAGGGACTCGACCTCGACGTACCGATCGGTGGCGTCCACGGCTTCCTCGGACCCAACGGCTCCGGCAAGACGACCTCGATCCGCATGCTCCTCGGCCTCATCCGCGCCGACTCGGGCACGATGTCGATCTTCGGTCACGAGGTGCCCGAGCAGCTGCCGACGGTGATCGACCGGATCGGTGCGATCGTCGAGCAGCCCAAGTTCTTCCCGAACTTCAGCGCCCGCAAGAACCTCGACCTCCTCGCCGGTGGCATCGGTGCGCCGTCGACCGCCGTCGGGAAGGTGCTCGACGACGTCGGGCTCTCCGACCGCGCGAAGGACCGGTACCGCACGTACTCCCTCGGGATGAAGCAGCGCCTCGCGATCGCGGCGACCCTGCTCAAGGACCCTGACCTGCTCATCTTCGACGAGCCGACCAACGGCCTCGACCCGGCGGGCATCCGGGAGATCCGCACGACGATGCGTGGTCTCGCCGAACGCGGCAAGACCGTCCTCGTGAGCAGCCACATCCTCGCCGAGGTCGAGCAGGTGGCGGATACCGTGTCGATCATCGGCCACGGGAGGCTCCTCGCGAGCGGGTCGGTCGCCGAGATCATCGGTGGCGGCGCGCACGCCGCGACGACCGTGCGGGTCGGCGTCGCCGACCTCGCGACCGCGACGCGCGTCCTCACGGAGGCAGGGCTGAGCGTGCGGGCCGACGGGGAGATCCTCGTCGTCGACGGCGCGGCCGACCCGGCGGACATCACGCGACGCCTCGCGCACCACGAGCTCTACGTCAACGAGCTCGTGCCCGTGCGCGCCGGCCTGGAGTCCGTGTTCCTCAGCCTCACCGCTGGAGAAGGGCCAGGGACTCACCTTCCGCTCGGCGAGAGTCCCGGCAGCCCGAAGCAGGGCAGCCCCAAGCACGGCGGCCCCGAGGCAGGTGCGCTGTGATGCGGCTCCTGCGGGTCGAGGTCGACCGCTTCACCTCACGCCGCCTCGCCCGCTTCGCCGTCCTCGGTGCTCTCGCGATCGTCGCCATCGCGATCCTCGGGATGTGGCAGACGGCCAAGCCGCTGCCCGAGAGCCAGGTCGCGATGATGCGCGCGGACTTCGAGATCGCCGTCCAGGAGTGGGAGGAGAACGGCGACGAGATCATCGCCACGTGTGAGGCCGACGAGGCCGTGGCGCAGAAGGACGACCCGAGCATCGACTTCGGGTGCGAGATGCAGGAGCCGGTCTGGGAGAACTGGACGTGGGAGGAGCCGACCTTCGCCGAGGAGTCCCCGAACATCCTGCCGGTGCTCGCCGTCCCGCTGGCGTTCGTCAGCTTCCTCGTCGGCGTGAGCTTCCTCGCGGCCGAGTTCACCACCGGCTCGATGGGCAACTGGCTGACGTTCGAGCCGCGCCGGACCCGCGTGTACTTCAGCAAGGTCGCGGCGGCGGCGGTCGCGACCGTGCCCGTCGCGCTCGTGGTCCTCGCGGTCGCCATCGGTGGGGCATGGGTTGCGTACACGGCCAACGACCACGTCGGGACCATGACGACGGACCGGTGGGGGGAGGTCGCCGTCAGCGGGGTGCGGGTGCTCCTGCTCATGGTCGGCTTCGCAGCCCTCGGTGCCGCGCTCGGCGCGCTCGTGCGCCACACCGCCGCCGTCATGGGGATCGTCCTGGGCTACGCCGTCGTCGTCGAAGGGATGCTCGGGTCCTTGGTCGAGGCGTTGCAGCCGTACCTGCTGCGGCTGAACATGATGGCGGTCGCGTCCGGCGAGGCCACGTACGGCACCGAGGAGTGTCGCATGGTCGACGGCGCGCAGGTGTGCGAGTGGGTCCAGCAGTCCGTCTCGCTCACCCACGGTGCCGTGACGATGGGCGCGGTGCTCGTCGTCGGCGTGGTGCTCGGGTGGGTCACGTTCCGGCGGAGAGACGTCGTCTGAGCTCTCGGGCCAGACCACGCCATCTGGGGCTCCGGGGCAGACGCTCCGGCTCAGTCCGGCGGTGCGGCGGACGTTCGTCGTACCGCCTCGACGACCGTGTCGACGAGGAGCGGGTGTGCGAGCGGGCGGAAGTGCCCGGCGAGCGGGAGCTCGATGTTCGTCGCTCCGGCGAGGACGCTCTGCTCGGGGATGTGCGGGTCGAACTCCGCGTAGACCGAGGTGATGCGCTCGTTCGCGTCGGCCTGTGCGCTGAGGTCGAGCAGGTCGACGTTGCCGGGCGCGAACGCGCGCAGGGTCCGGCCCACGAGGTAGGAGGCGTAACGGGAGCCGCCGAAGGGTGTGTTGACGGCGACGAGGCCGCGGATCCGGCGCGGCTCGGCTTCCTGCACCATCATCCGTTTGCCGATGAGGCCGCCCTTGCTGTGCGCGACGAGCACCACGTCGGTGAGGTCGCGCTCCGCGAGGACGTCGAGCGCGAGACGAGCGGAGTCGGCGACGGGCAGGCGGTTGAGGCCGAGCGCGGGGACGGTCCAGACCGGGTGGCCGAGCGCGTTGAGCCGGCGGGCGACGGGCAGGAGGAACGTCCACGTCTCGTAGACGCCGGGCAGCAGGAGGACCGGCGGGCCGTCGCCGGTTGCGAGGAGGGTCGGGTCGGGTCGCCGACGCAGTGCCCCGCCGAACACCGAACGGGCCTGCAAGCCCGCGACGTACGCGTAGTCGAGCGCCCACGAGAGCAGGCGCGGGGTGCGGCGGGCGCTCGGGGCCGGCGGCGTCGCGCCCGGTGGCGTCGCTGCGGCGGGGCTCATGAGCGCGCGCGAACCCGTTCGAGGATGATGTCGGCGACGATCTCGGGGTAGGACATCATGACGACGTGCGGGCCTGGCATCTCGAGGAACGTCCCGTGGGGTGCGAGGTCGGCGAGGCGGTGGACCCACTCGCGCGGTGCGACCGGGTCGCGGTCGCCGCGCACGACGAGGAGGTCGGCGGTCACCGCGGCGACGGTCGCCTCCATGTCGTGCTCGAGCAGGTGCCGCAGCTGACGACGGTAGTAGCCCGCGCCGCAGCGGAAGACGGTGTCCGTCATGGTGCTGACGATCGATGCGGGTGTCTCGTGGAGCTGGTCGCGCAGGAGCCTGGCCGCCTGCCGCTTGGCGGTGGCGCCCGTCGGCTCGACCGTCGGGCCGAGGAGGACGGCGCTGTCGGTGATGTCCGGGTCGCGTGCGAGGAGCTCTGCGACGAACTGCGACCCCATCGAGTGGCCGACGAGGAGCGGCCGGTCGATGCCGTGGGTGCGGATGTAGCGGCCGATCGCGTCGGCGTGGTCCGCGATGTCGAGGTCACGCGTCGGGTCTGGTGCGGAGCCGAAGCCCGGCAGGTCGAGGGCGTGGACCGTCCCGTGCGCGGCGAGCAGCCGCGCGAGCGGCCGGAAGTACCGGGACGACGCACCCAGGCCGTGGACGAGGACGAACGCGGGCCGCTCCTGTGCGCTGGGTGTGCCTGTCCCGGTGGCCGGTGCGTCGGCGGCCGACGGTGCACCGGGTGCGGCGTCCGCGTCGTCCCAGACCCACGCGTCGATCGTCACGTCCCCGACGGGCGTGGTCGTGCGGCGTGGAGGCATCGCCACCTGGGGTGGGTCGACGGTGGCGCTCACGGGCACGGGGCTCCTCGGGGTGGGGGTGGTGGATGAGTGTTCGGGACCGGTGCCCGCCTGCTGGGTCGGCCGTCGCCGGATCATGACGCCGTCGGATCATGACGTCGCCTCATCATGACGCGGGGCGAGCCGTCCGGCGACCGCGCGGGGGTGCTGTGGCGGGGTCGGGGAGTCGCTGGGATGCTCGGAGCAGGGTCGAGAGCGCGGCCCGTCGACGCAACCGGCGCGCCCCGGTGGGGCCGCCCGATCGATCGGAGCACTCATGGCTGACCACTCGCACGACACAGCGTCACCTCTCGCGCAGGCAGCGATCGCCCTCGAGGACGCGGAGGCGCTCGACGGTGCCGCCGACCTCGTGCGTCCCTGGGCGCAGTTCCTCACCGCGCAACCGGTGCGGAGGGCGCTGCTCCAGGGTGCGTGGCTGGGGCACAAGCTGCACCCGGTGCTGTCCGACCTCCCGGTGGGGTTCTGGACGTCGGCGACGGTGCTCGACGTGCTGCAGGGGGAGGAGGCGGCGAAGTCTGCCGACACGCTCGTCGGGCTGGGCGTGCTGTCGGCTGTGCCCACGGCGCTCAGCGGGTGGGCGGACTGGGGTTCTGCTCCGCGCCGGACGCAGCGGGTCGGGGTGGTGCACGCTGCCGCCAACGGGGCGGCTGCCGGGCTCTACGCGTGGTCGTTCGTGCAGCGCAAGCGTGGGAAGCGGGCCTCGGGGATCGCGCTCGGTCTCGTCGCGAGCACGGCGCTCGGAGCGGGCGGGTTCCTCGGTGGGCACATGGCCAAGGCAGGGGAGTAGCGCCGGGCGACGCGCCGCCGAGCCGTCGAGAAGACATTGGTTGAACTCTCAACTATCGTGAGGGTGGTCGGCACGTCAACGGCACTTTCGATCAGGAGACGGACATGAGCAGCGCACTCGAATTCGGCATCGACACCTTCGGCGACGTCACCCCGGGACCAGACGGGGAGCTGCTGAGCCACGCCCAGGTGCTCCGCAACGTCGTCGAGGAGGGTGTGCTCGCTGACCAGGTGGGACTCGACTTCATCGGGATCGGTGAGCACCACCGTGCTGACTACTCCGTCTCCGCGCCGGACATCGTCCTCACGGCGATCGCCGCGAAGACGGAGCGCATCCGCGTCGGTTCCGCCGTGACGGTCCTGTCGAGCGACGACCCCATCCGGGTGTTCCAGCGCTTTGCGACGATCGACGCGATCTCCGGCGGTCGCGCCGAGGTGATCCTCGGGCGCGGATCCTTCATCGAGTCCTTCCCGCTGTTCGGGTACGACCTCGCGCAGTACAACGAGCTCTTCGAGGAGAAGCTCGAGCTCTTCATGAACGTGCGCGAGCAGCAACCGGTGACGTGGAACGGGACGGTGCGGGCACCGCTCGAGGGTCTTGACGTCTTCCCTCACGTCGAGAGCGGGCTCCTTAAGACGTGGATCGCGGTGGGCGGCAGCCCCGAGAGCGTCATCCGTGCTGCCGGGTACGGCCTGCCGTTGATGCTCGCGATCATCGGCGGGGACCCCGTGGCGTTCAAGCAGTTCACGGACCTCTACCGCCGGGCGCTGGGCGAGTTCGGCAAGGAGTCGCAGCCTGTTGGTGTTCACGCTCCTGGGTATATCGCCGAGACGGACGAGCAGGCCATGGAGGACTCGTGGCCGCTCATCGGCAAGTACTTCTCGAAGATCGCGCTCGAGCGCGGCGGGCGGGCCATGGGTGAGGGGCAGTTCCGGGCGCAGGTCGGGCCCGAGGGCGCGTACTTCATCGGGTCGCCGGAGACGGTGGCGAAGAAGATCGTGCGCGTTGTGAAGGCGCTGGAGCTCGACCGCTTCGACTTCAAGTACGCCAACGGGCCCATGGAGCACTCCAAGCTGCTCAACAGCCTCGAGCTGTACGGGACGAAGGTTGTGCCGTTGGTGCGGGAGATGTTGGCGTGATCTGAGAGAGTCTCGGCCGTGCATCCCAGCGATATCCACGCAGCAGCGCTCGTGTGCGTCGATGGAAGGGAATCGCTGCCCGAAGAGCTGTGCGAGCGGTTCACGCAGGGCCAGTGCGACGCATTCTCGGACGCTGTGCATGCCGCGACGGGATGGCCCGTCGTCGTTGTCGGTGACGGCGACGGCGGGCGAGTGGGTTGGGTGCACGCCGGCGTGCTGGCGCCTACCGGGATGATCGTCGATGCTCTGGGTCACCACGACCCGGCGGACTGGCTCAACGAGTGGGCGCCGATCGTCGATGCGTACGGGGAAAGCGATCCTGCCTACTCGCCCGAGGACGTTGATATCGACCGGGCGGAGATTTACGGGTGGTGCGGATCGTGGCCGCATCTCCCCATGACAGTCCAATGAAGCTGACGCTAAAAGGCGAGCATCTCGATTGGCACCGGGCCGAGGATAGAGAGCCCGATCGTCGGCAAGTCGGATTGACGGGGCTCGGTGCGGGGTCACGACCCCAGCCGCTCTACATGGCCCTGGGGCTGCGACCGATGGAGGCAGCAGACAACCCTCCCACCCCGCACCAAGAGCTTGCGAGGAGCTCCCACGCACCATGTCCCGATGTCTCGGATCTCAGGTCACGCCTGCTTGGCTCGCGTTCCTGTCCTAAGAATAGAGACATTGGGACACCGGTGATCTACGCAAGTCCAGCCCTCGGCCTTGACGTCGCTTGAGTCCTCGACAGATGCGATACGACCTGTCCGACCACGTGCGCCTTCCATGTCGGTGGGGCGGGTGGCGCAGACCGTCCAGCAGCGCCTCGCTTGCGCCGCCGTCGTCTGGGAGATGCTCGACGATCTCGGCAACCAGCACGGGCTGCCCGACCGCACGCTCGACCTGATGTTCTCTGCCGTCGTCGGCTTTCGGCTTCGGCGCACCTCGTACGTGCGTGCGGCCGCGGTCGACGAACGGACAGCCACTCGCGACTTCAAGCGCCTCGCCGACGTGGGGCTGTTGCGTCCCGTGGGGGAGACGAAAGGGCGGTACTACGTGGCGGGCGAGGGGCTGTCCGCCGTTGTCGCTGTCATGCGTGACGGTGACGAGCTCACCGAGCCTACGAGGGCTTCCGGGGCGCGTTGTACGCGTAGCCCTGGCTCGTTCTACGGCAGTATGTGGCGCGTGCACAGTGACGACGGGTGGGGCCGGGGCGCTTCGGCTGATGGGCCGCCACCGTTGATGATCTGGCGCGTCGGTCGCCCGGGGCTGATCCTCAGCCGGATCGGGATCGCCGTGAGTGCAGTGACGATCCTTGCGCTCTTGGCATGGTTGCCCCTGACGCCCGATGCGGACCGGGTCCAGGCCGGCGGCGTCATAGTGCTCTGCCTCACGGTCGGACTCGGTTTGTGGAGAACGGGGATCCGTCCGTCCGTCGCGGCGACCGAGACCGGCCTGACCATCACGAATCCTCTTCGGTCGGTGACCGTCGACTGGGTCGACATCGTGAGGGTGTCGGCAGACTTCGACGGCATTACGGTTCATCGCCTGAGCGCGCCTCCGGCGGTGATCTGGGCCGTGCAGAAGTCGAAGCTCAGTGAGTGGCTGCTCGAACGCAGCCGGGCGGACGACGTGGTGGACCGGATCCAGCAGCTCGCGACGGAACGTGGAGCCACGCTCGGGACAGGAGGGGAACTCGGCCGAGAAGCGCTCGAGCCGTGGGACGCGTACCGGGAGCCGCTGCCGTTCCCGTGGCGGATGACGTGGTTCGAGGCGGGCTTCATGAACGGACTGCGCCACTCCCCGTCGCCGTTCGTCGTTGCTGCCTGGGCGCTGTTCTGCGGCGGGGCCGGCGTGCTGAACTTGGGAATCGTCATGGATGACGCGTGGGACGACCATGTGCTGCGGGACCGTGGGGTCGTCGTCGAAGGAACGGTCGTGGATTCAACCCGGTTGATCGAAGTCACCTGGCCAGCCATCGCCCCCCGGACGGTGGGACTGCTCCGCGGAGGTCTCGAGCCGGACGAGTACGCGGTAGGGGCCGTCGTGGACGTGCTGTCCGATCCGCACCATCCCGCGCGGGCGCGTCTCGTCGGCGTCGACCCCCTCGATTCGCGGGGTGGGGAGACCGTCGGGCACGTTGCTACTAGCGCGCTTATGTTGCTCATGGCGGACGTCCAGGCCAAGTGGGCCCGCTGGCTCTTCGTTCACCGCCACGACCCGCCGTCGCGCGGGCGTCACCGGGCTGATCCGTCAGCGTAGGCGCGCCGGGTCGGGTCGCGATGGAGCGACCGTCGAGGATCGAGCCCTCAGTACCAGTTCTTCTCCTGCGAGTGCGCCCACGCGTTGCACGCCGTGCCGTACCGGCCGTCGATGTAGGAGACGCCCCAGCGGACCTGCGTCTGGGGGTTGGTCTCCCAGTCGGCTCCGGCGGACGCCATCTTCTTGCCAGGCAGAGCTTGGGGGATGCCGTAGGCGCTCGATGTCGGGTTGTCGGCGGTGTAGTTCCAGCCTGATTCCTTCTGCCACAGTGCGTCGAGGCAGGCGAACTCGTCGCCTCCGCCCACGAGGTCGGATGCGTACGCCTTGATCGATCCGGTCTCGGGTGGTGCGCTCTGGCGCGGCTTGGTCGGCTTGGGTCGTGCAGCTTCCTCAGCGTCGGCCTTGGCCTTCGCCTCGGCGTCGATGATCGCCTGAGCGGCGGCGGCCTGTGCCTCCTCCTCGGCGATACGGGCTGCCTCGGCGGCAGCGATCGCCTCAAGGACAGCGCGCTCGGCCGCCTCGCGCTCGGCGCGGGAGACGACGGTGATGACGCCCTCTTGCGCGGCGGTGTCCCACGCGCCGTCGGGCGCAGCCGTCACCGGAGCGGTCCCCGGCAGAGGGGAGCGTTCCGTCGACCGTGAAGCCACGAACCCCGGACCGCGGTCGCCGGCCTCGACTGCCGGTGCCGACGTCGCGTCCGCGCTCGTCGTGCCAGAGGCCCACACGAGAGAGACCGCCAGGGCGGCGAGCACGCCTGCACGAGCGGCCGCCCGCGGGCGGTCGTGAGTCACGAGGGCATGTGCGCCGGTCGTCATGCGGTGTGTCCCTTCGACAGGTGTGGTCATCCCCTCATCGGCACGTTGCAAGCGACGCGCTCCTCAACGTGCGGGTGAAAACACGCGCCGGCCCGTCCATCGGGCTGTGTTGCCAGACGTCGCGCTCCGGCTCCCAGGTCACGCGGTAGGGTGTAAGTATTAGGCGTCAGGAGTGTTTAATGCTTACAACTCAGATCTGGCTCGCGCTCGCCGAGCATGCATTCGGCGTCACACCCCTGTCCGACGCGAAGTCGACCGCCGACGTCCAGCTGAAGCGTGACGGCGGCGAGCCAGTGCAGTACGAGGTCACGGTCGTGGACGGACCTCTCCGGCCAGCACGGCTCAGCGCAGAGAGCGCGAAGGAGCGTGCCCACCCACTGTTGCTCCTGGTCGCGGCGGCCTCGCCCAGGACGCTCGCTGAAGCCGAGAGGATGGGGATCTCCGTGCTCGCCGCCCCGCAGCGAGCGAACGAGGACATCTACGGTGTCGTCGTTCATCCCGGCACGGGTTCCGCCGTTCACATCGGACCGAGGCTCGCGGTCCCTGCTCGGCCCAAGCGACCGGGGAGGGCACCGTGGTCGACCTCGGCCTTGGTGATCCGACTTCTCGACAACCCTGCGCACACCCAACAGGAACTGGCGGACGCCCTTGGTGTCTCGCGAGTCCGTGTCACCCAGATCCTCGACAAGCTTGACGGCTTGGTCGCGCGTGGGAGCGCCGGTTGGGCGCTCCGTTCTCCTGCGGCCGCAGCCGACTGGCTGGCGGGGGAGTATCAGCCCGCCTCTCTCGTCGAAGAGACATGGCTGACTCTCGACCCGGTGGTCGAGGTCGCCGGTGAGGTGTCCCGCGGACTCGCCCACCAGGAAGTTCGCTGTGCCATCTCGGGAGACGTCGCTGCCGACGTCATCGCACCCTGGGCGAACCCCACGCAGCTCATCGTCTACTGCGACCGAATCGTCGATCTCGAACCCTATGGACTGACGCCCTCGCCCGAATCGAGTGCGAACGTGATCGTGCGGGTCCCGAAAGACCCCTACATCCTGCGAGATTCCAGACGTGCCCGTGGTCTTCCGATCGTTCATCCGTGGCGCGTCTGGATCGACCTGGCAGGGCGTGAGTTTCCCGACGCCGCAGAAGCCCTGCGCCGTTCGCTGCTGTCCCACAGCGAGAAGGTCGCGCCATGAGCACCCCGTCCCTCGCACTCCGGTCCGGGTCCAACGCGTCTGACGCTGCCTGGCTCGCCGTCCGGGACGTGGCCCGGATCGCAGCGGAGCTCGACGTCGAGTACCGGCTCGTCGGTGGCAACAGCGTCACGCTCCTGGCGCACCTCCACGGCGCTTCGCACCTGGCGCCGGAGCGCGAGACGTCGGATGCCGACATGGGTGTCCCCTACGAGGTGTGTGCAGACCCACGGCTGCTGCCCCAGCTCCTCGGTCTCGGATACGAGCGTGAAGACGGCAATCGCTTCGTCCGTGGCGACGGCGACCGGACGCTCGTCATCGATGTCCTTGCGCCGTCGTACACGAGCGCGTTCTTGACCAACCAAGCGCACGGGGACCTCGTCGTGGATGAGGTTCCCGGGATCCGCTCGGCTTTGAACCTTCCCGCGACGGCTCTGCGAGTCGAAGTGACCCTGACTGACGGCGAGGTCGTCCCCCTTGAGATATCCCTGCCGCACGTTCATGCAGCGTTGATCATCAAGGCGTTCGCCTATCCCGACCGCCTCGCGAGCAAGGATGCCGTGGACATCTGGCGCTTGCTCGAGGCTGCCAACGCAGGCCGACTGACTGCTGAGGACTGGCCGATGAAGATCGAGGCGCGTGAAGGCGCTGCGCTTCTTCACCAGCACTTCGGGGGCAGGTCGTCACGAGGCCCCTCGCGGGCATCGACAGATGCGGCCTTGCAGGCTCGTATCCGGCTTCTGGTGGCCCGCGTCGTGGCGAAACCGGCCAGCTAGGGCGGGAAACCTAGCTCCAGCGCAGCAACCGCGCCCCGTGCGCCTCGATCGTCACCCGGATGGCGACGCTGCCCGGAGCGACACCGCGGGCGTCGTCGCTCTGCACCGTCACCGGTCGCGTCTCGACGTCCGTGCCGGTCCACAGCTCGCGCACCGTCCCCGCGAATCCGGCGGGTACGCCGACGTTGCCGGCGTCGAGCGCCACCGTCAGCGGCTCCGACCCGAGGTTGAACGCCGCCACCCACCCGCTGCTCGCGTCGGGCCCGTCCGCCGTCCACAGCACGAGGTCACCCTCGCGGAACACCTCACGCGACCCCCGCGACCCGAGCACCGCCAGCACCTCGGGGTTGGTGAACAGCGCGATGGTCTCCGGGCTCGACGACGGCAGGTCGCCGCCGATCATGAGCGGCGACCGCGCGACGATCCACAGCGTCATGAGCGTGACCCGCTCGGCAGGAGTGAGCCGGGAGTCTCGCGGCTCGCCCCGCTCGGCGCGGATGCCGATGCGGCCGAGGGGGAGCATGTCGCCGTCGGGCCAGCCGTGCTCGCTCGCGACCGGGGCCCAGCGGGCGAAGCGCGCGAAGTTCGCCTCGACGTCCTCCCACGTGTCCCAGAGGTCGTCGCAGATGCGCCACATCGTCGCGTGCTCGCGCAGGTGCTCCAGCCGCGTGAGCGAGAGGTCACGCCCGGGGGACAGGGACAGCTCCATCGGGCGGCCCGAGCGCTCGATAGCGAGCGAGAACGCCTCGATGTCCGCCGCCTGGTAGGGCCAGAGCATGTCGTCGGCCTTGATGAAGTCGACGCCCCACGACGCGTAGAGCGCGACGACCGAGTCGTAGTACGCCTGCGCCGCAGGGTGCTCGTGGTGGAGCCCGTCCATGTGCGGGTTCCACTCGCAGCGGTTGGAGGTGTCCGCCACCTCGTCGGCCGTGTGACCCGTCCCGGCCACGGGCGTCCGCGTGAACCTGGCCAGCCGCGGGATCCCCCGCATGACGTGGATGCCGAACTTCAGCCCCAGCGCGTGGACCTTCGCCGCGAGCGGCGCGAAGCCGGCCCCGCCGGCGGAGCTCGGGAAACGCTCCGGGTCGGGGACGAGCCGGCCCTCGGCGTCCAGCCGCAGCGGCGCACCGTCGTTGTAGCCGTGCGATCGCGCGGTGGGGTCCGACCAGTCGATGTCGACCACGACGGTGTCCCAGCCGAACGGCAGCAGGTGCTCGGCCATGAACTCGGCGTTGGCCAGCACCTCGTCCTCGGTGACGGTGGTGCCGAAGCAGTCCCAGCTGTTCCAGCCGAGGGGTGGTCGGGGTGACGGCGTCTTTGCCATGCGGGGCTCCTCACGTATGCCTCCTGTGAACGTTAACAACCCGACCCGGATGTGTCATGCACCCCGGCGCGCCCGCTCGCCCCGCGTCCCGCCGAACCTGACCGCCGAACCCGGCCCCCGCCCCGGCCCTACGATGGTCCCCATGGCAGCCACGATGCGGGATGTTGCCGCGCTGGCCGGGGTGTCGATCAAGACGGTCTCCCGCGTGGTCAACCTCGAGCCGCACACCCGACCCGAGGTCGTCCGGCGTGTGCGGTCCGCCATCGCCGAGCTCGAGTGGGTCCCCAACGGCGCCGCCCGCACCCTGCGCACCGGCCGCACCGGCGTCATCGCCGTCGGCGTCCCCCAGCTGCGCCGACCGTACCTCTCCATGCTCACCGAGGCAGTCGTCTCCGAGGTCTACCGCCGCGGCCTCCAGGCCGCCGTCGAACCCACCCATCACCGCGACGAGCGCCTCACCACCCTGCTCGACGCCCGCGGTCGCGTCTTCGACGGGATCATCCTCATCGGCGCCGTCCCACCCGACCTCGTCGCCACCCTCCGGCCCACCGATGCCGTCGTGCTCCTCCACCACCAGTCGACCGACCGTGTCGACTCCGTGGACGCCGACGCCGTCGAGGCGGCCTCCCTCGTCGCGCGCCACCTCGTCGTCATGGGCCGCTCCCGCCCCGCACTCATCGGCGTCGACCGGACCACCGACGGCCCGCGAGCCGTGGCCGAGGCGCTCGCGGCGGCCGGCATCGTAGGCGATGCCCCGCGCGTCGACCACGTCGCCGGTCGCGCCGAGGGCGCGCGCGCAGCACGCGAGCTGCTCGACCGCGCACCGGGCACCGACGCGCTGCTCTGCGGCAGCGACGAGCTCGCCCTCGGCGCGCTCGCCGAGCTGGCCCGCTCCGGCGTGGCCGTGCCCGACCAGGTCGCGATCGTCGGCTTCGACAACCTCGACGACGCCTCGTTCTCCACCCCGTCCCTGACGACCGTCGACCCCGGCGCGGCCCGCCTCGCACGGTCCGCCGTCGACCTCCTCGTCGACCGCCTCGCCGGCACCGGGGGCGACGCGGCGCGCCGGATCATCTCGCCCGTGGAGCTCGTGCGCCGCGAGTCCACGCTCGGTCCGGGGCTCCGATGAGGCGTCCCACCCTCGCCGACGTCGCGGCGGTCGCGGGCGTCTCGGCGAAGAGCGTCTCGAACGTGCTGCTCGAGCGACCGGGTGTGTCTGCGGCCACGCGGGAGCGGGTCCAGGCGGCGGTCGCCCAGGTCGGGTACGTGCCCAACCCCGCAGGGCGCGGGCTCGTCTCAGGGCGCACCGGCCGGATCGCCATCGTGGTCCCGATGCTCTACCAGCCGTACTTCTCCGAGATGGCCGAGCGGATGATCCTCGCCCTCGAGGCGGAAGGGCTGACCACCACCCTGCGGATCGCGCCCGACGCGACCGCCGAGCGCAACGCGGTGCTCGGCGTGACGACGCCCGACGTCGACGGCGTGATCATCTGCCCGCACGACTTCGTCTCCTCGATGATCGAGGGCGTCGAGCTCACGCGGCCCGTCGTCCTGCTCGGCGGCGCCCCGGTCGAGCAGCTCGACTGCGTGATCATGGGGGAGTACGAGGGCGCGTATGCGGCAGCCCGGCACCTCCTCGAGTCCGGCCGGCGGCGTATCGCGCTCCTGTGGAACTCGCCGGACGGCGTCGAGCCGTCGGGCGACCGGTACGACGGGTATCGGCAGGCCATCAGCGAGTTCGGCATCGACCTGGACCCGTCCCTCTTCGCGTCCGGCTCGGACTGGGACCGGCGGGTGTCGGGCTACGAGGCGATGGTCAGCCTGCTGCGGTCGGGAGCACGCTTCGACGCGGCGCTGTGCGTCAACGACGCCATCGCCGTCGGCGCGCTGCGTGCTCTGCGCAGCCACGCGCGCAACGTCCCGGAGGACGTCGCGGTGACGGGCTTCGACGCGACCGACGAGGGCGAGTTCACCACCCCGGCGCTCACGTCGGTGAGCCCGCGCAAGCCGGAGATGGTCGAGCGCGCCGTGGCGATGCTCGTCGAGCGGCTCGCCGGGTACGACGGGCCGGGCCGGCACGTGCGGACCGGGGCGGACCTCGTCGTCCGTGCGTCCTCCGCGCCCCGGCATGGTCGCGCTCTCACCCGATAACGCTCTCGGAACGCCCGCCGATTCTCTTCTTGTCCTGCTGTTGACAACGCTGAACCAATGGGTCCAGACTCCACTCAGCCACTTCAACGACGAAGGACACGACGTGACAGCTCTCGAGACCCGCAGCGTGCTTGCGACCCCCGCACACCCCGTCGGCGACGTCGCCGCGCACCGCCCCCTCGACCTGCGCGCGGTCCGCCTCACCACCGGCGCGCTGGCCGACTGGCAGACGCTCAACGCCTCCGCGACCATCCCGCACTGCATCACGAACCTCGAGACCTCCGGCGTCATCGACAACCTCCGACGCGTCATCGGCGAGTCCGGTGCCGCGTACCGCGGCTTCGTCTTCGCCGACTCCGACCTCTACAAGGTCGTCGAGGCCGTCGCCTGGGAGATCGCCCGCACCGGCACCACCGAGCACGACGCCTGGCTCGACGACGTCATCGGCCTCGTCGCCCGCGTCCAGGAGCCCAGCGGCTACGTCATGAGCTGGATCCAGGGGGTCCACCCCGAGAAGAAGTTCGCCGAGCTCGAGTGGACGCACGAGATGTACGTCCTCGGGCACATGGTCCAGGCCGCCGTCGCCCTCGACCGGGCCAACGGCCGCACCGACCTGCTCGACATCGCCCGCGCGTTCGTCGACCTCGTCGACCGTCGCTTCGGTCCCGGCCGCGACGCCGGGATCTGCGGCCACCCCGAGATCGAGACTGCCCTCGTCGAGCTCTACCGCCACACCGGCGAGCGCCGGTACCTCACGCTCGCCGAGCGGATGATCGACCTGCGCGGCGCCGGGCTCCTCCCCGTCGGCGGCCTCGGCGCCCGGTACTTCCAGGACCAGGCGCCGGTGCGCGAGTCCCGCGACGCCGTCGGGCACGCCGTGCGCCAGCTCTACCTCAACGCCGGCGTCACCGACGCCTACCTCGAGAACAGCGACCCGACGCTCCTGTCCGCGATGGACAGCCAGTGGGCCAGCGTCCACGAGCGCAAGATGTACCTCTCCGGCGCCTTCGGCTCGCGGCACCGTGACGAGGCCTTCGGCGACGACTACGAGCTGCCGAGCGAGCGCGCCTACGCCGAGACGTGCGCGACGATCGCCGACCTCCACTGGACCTGGCGGATGCTCCTCGCCGGCGGCACCGCCGGTGCGGCTCGCTACGCCGAGACCATCGAGCGCGAGGTCCACAACGCCCTCGCCGCCTCGATCGACGCGACGGGTACGAGGTTCTTCTACTCCAACCCGCTCCAGCAGCGCCCGGACCGCTACTCCGAGGAGAACGCCCCGCGCGAGCGCACCCCCTGGTACGCGTGCGCCTGCTGCCCGCCGAACATCGCCCGGACCGTCGCGCAGATGTCCGCGTACGTGGCGACGAGCACCACCGACACGCTCTGGCTCCACCAGTTCGCGGCCGCCGAGATCGACCTCCCGGCCCACCTCGGCGAGGGTGTGCTGCGGGTCGCGACCGCCTACCCGGCTGAGGGTGCCGTCGAGATCACGGTGCACGGACGCGTCGCCGCCGGCGCACGGCTCGCGGTCCGCGTGCCGAGCTGGTCGCCGGCGAGCACGGTGGCGGCGGCAGACGGCGCGGCCCCCGAGAGCGCGGGGGACGACGGCTATGCCCACGTCGACCTCGTCGCCGGTGCGACCTACCGCCTCGACCTCGACCTCACGCCCCGCTGGACCCGCGGTCACCACCGCGTCGACGCGGTGCGCGGATGCCTCGCTCTCGAGCGAGGTCCGGTCGTCTTCTGCATCGAGCAGGCGAGCCTGCCCGACGGCGCCGTCGTCGACGACCTCATGCTCGTCGCCGGTGCGCCCGTGGAGGTGAGCCCCCGCGAGCTGAGCGTGACGGTGACGAGCACGAGCTCCGACGACCTCTACGCGGCCTCGACCAGGCCCGCCGGCGAGGCCACGACCTTCACCGTCCCCGCCATCCCGTTCTCCACCTGGGGGAACGCCGGCCCCGGCGCCATGCGGGTTTGGCTCCCCACCCGCACCTGAGCGGTCACCGACCGCCCCGAGAATCCCGACCCAGCACTCCCTGTCCCAGCACAGCTCTGCCCAGATCGGCCTGCCCAGCCCTGTCCAGCCCTGCCCAACCCTGTCCAGCACTGCCCGGTTCTGCGCCCAGGCGCACGTCTCAAGGAGGAGACCCATGACCCAGCACACCCGAAGCGGTCGTCCGAGAAAGGCCGCCGGAGTGGTGGCGTTCGCCCTGTCGACGTCCCTGGTGCTCACAGCCTGCGGCGGCGGGAGCGACGCCGGCTCCGGCGACGGCAGAGAGGTGTCGATCCTCGTCGTCAAGCATCCGCTGACGAAGAAGATGACCGACATGGCGTGGGTCGCGGAGCTCGAGAAGAGCGCCGACGTGACGATCACGTGGGAAGAGGTCTCCGCCGACTGGGACCAGAAGAAGAACCCCATGCTCGCGGCCGGTGACGTCCCTGACCTCATCATCGGTGCCAACGGGATCACGGACTCGGACCTGGCGACGTTCGGAAGCCTCTTCGAGGACCTCAGCGACGACATGGACGCCCTGCCGAACGTGCAGGAGATGTTCGACGAGGTCGACGGCGCCGAGCTCATGGCCACGTCCCTCGACGGTCAGGTCTACTCGATCCCGTCGTACAAGAAGTTCTGGCCGCAGGCGATCACCCACCAGTACATCAACCAGCAGTGGCTCGACACGCTGGGTCTCGCCCAGCCGACGACGTGGGACGAGCTCTACGACGTCCTCGTCGCGTTCAAGGACGGTGACCCCAACGGCAACGGGCAGGCAGACGAGATCCCGCTCGACTTCGCCCCCGTGGGCACCACCGGCTTCGGGTACTTCCAGCCGACCGCGCTGCTCGGCAGCACGGGCCTGACCATCTCCGGCGGCGGTGGCGCGGGCATCGTCGTCGACGACGGCACGGTGGAGAACCTCTTCACGGACGAGCGCTACAAGGACATGGTCGCGTTCCTCCACCGCTGCTGGGAGGCCGGGCTCATCAGCGAGGAGGCCTTCACGCAGGACTACTCCACATACCAGTCGGTCGCCCGCGGCACGGGTGACGAGGCCCGCGTCGGCTTCTCGTGGGGATGGTCCGGCTCGGACCGCTTCGGTCCCGGCGTCTACGAGCAGTACTCCGCGACGGCACCGCTCCTCGCGGAGGCCGGCCAGAGCGACGACCCGTCGTGGTCCTACGACTACGAGAACCTCACGCGCAACCACATCACCATGTCCGCGAACGCGGAGAACAAGGACGCCACGCTCCGGGTCATCAACGAGTTCTACGGCACGGACACCTCGATGCAGGTGCTCTTCGGCGACATCCCCACGAACGTCGAGAAGGTCAGCGACACCGAGTTCACGGTCCTCCCGCCGGCGGACGCGAACCTCGACCCGTCGACGTGGAAGTGGACGTCGTCCCTCGCGGACAACGGTCCGATCTTCATCCGTGAGGACCTCACCGTCGAGCTCCCGAGCGACCTCGCCGAGGCGGTCGAGGACGCGATCCCGCTCCAGCCGGCCTTCGACGCCCTCGACGTCGACGCGAACGTGTGGCCCGGACCGTTCATCAAGATGTCCTCCGAGGACCTCAGCACCGTCGCGCTGAACAACACGGCCATCCTCGGTGTGGCCATGCCGAAGTTCGCGCAGTGGATCACCGCGGGCGGCGTCGAGGACGAGTGGGACGAGTACGTCGGCCAGCTCGAGTCCCTCGGCGTCACGCAGAACGACGAGATCCACCAGAAGTACTACGACACGTACATCGAGTCGAAGTAGGCCGCGCCATGGTCGTGGCACTCGAGATTCCCCCACCCAAGGCCAGCTCGACCACGCAGGCGGGCCGGCCGACGAAGGCCGGCCCGCGGCTCAAGCGGCACTTCTCCCGGCAGTGGCAGCTCTGGGTCATGCTGCTGCCCGCCATCGCGTTCACGGCGCTGTTCGCCTACGGACCGATGTACGGGATCCAGCTCGCGTTCCGCGAGTTCGACTTCGCGAAAGGGCTCACCGGCGGCGAATGGGTCGGGCTGAAGTACTTCGTCCAGTTCTTCGAGTCTCCGCAGTTCTGGACGCTCATGGGCAACACCCTGACGATCAGCCTCGCCACGCTCGTGTTCGGGTTCATCGCCCCGATCGGGCTCGCGATCCTCATCAACCAGGTGCTCCACACCCGGCGCAAGAGGTTCACGCAGACGGCCACATACCTGCCGCACTTCATCTCGATCGTCGTCATCGTCGGGATGCTGCAGGTGTTCCTCTCGCCGAGCACCGGGCTCATCACACGGTTCCTCGAGAACTTCGGGATCACCGGGGTCAACTTCCTCGGTGACACGGACACCTTCGTTCCGGTCTATGTCATCTCCGAGGTGTGGCAGCACTGCGGGTGGAACAGCATCATCTATCTCGCGGCCTTGGCGAGCGTCGACACCCAGCTCTACGAGGCGGCGAAGATCGACGGCGCGAGCCGCTTCCAGGTCATCCGCCACATCGACTTCCCGGCGCTCGTGCCGACCATGATGATCCTGCTCATCCTCAACATGGGCGGTGTGCTCAACACCGGGTTCGAGAAGGTGTTCCTCATGCAGAACACGCTCAACCTGCCGGTCTCCGAGGTCATCTCGACCTACGTCTACAAGATCGGCATCGTCGGCTCGCAGTTCAGCTACTCGACCGCGATCGGACTGTTCAACACCGCCATCAACTTCACGTTCCTCGTGATCACCAACGCGGTGGCCAAACGCGTGTCCAACACGAGCCTGTGGTGAGGGGAGCTCCCATGAAGATGTTCAGAAAGCTCAGGCACGCCACGCCGAGCGACGTCGCGTTCACCGCCGTCGTCTCGATCTCGCTCGCCGTCATCGTGTTCGTGACGCTCTATCCCATCTACTTCGTCATGATCGCGTCCATCAGCTCGCCCGCGCTCGTCCAGTCCGGAGCGGTGTCGTTCCTGCCGCAGGGGATCAACTGGTTCGGGTACGAGCAGATCCTCGCCGACGACCGCATCTGGAACGGCTACAAGAACACGATCGTCTACACGGTCCTCGGCACGGCCGTGAACATGGTCGTCACCATCCCGGCCGCGTATGCGCTCTCGCGTCGTGACTTCGCGGCGCGGCGCCCGCTCATGCTGTTCTTCGCCTTCACGATGTTCTTCAGCGGCGGGCTCATCCCCACCTACATGCTGTACCGGGACATCGGGCTGCTCAACAACATGTGGGTGTTCATCCTCCCGGGCGCCCTCAACGTGTACAACCTCATCATCGCGAGGGCGTTCTACGAGCACTCGCTGCCCCAGGAGCTCCACGAGGCGGCGACGCTCGACGGCGCGAACGACTTCCAGTTCTTCTTCAAGATGGCGATCCCGCTCTCGAAGGCCATCTTGTCCGTGATCATGCTGTACTACATCGTCCAGCACTGGAACGACTTCTTCACCGGTCTCATCTTCATCCGGGACTACGACAAGCAGCCGCTACAGATCGTGCTGCGCGACATCCTCATCTCGAACACCGCCTTCGCCGGTGGTGCGGGCGGCGCGGGTGGTACCGGCGGTGGCTATGGTCAGCAGTTCGCCGACCAGATCAAGTACGGCGTCATCGTCGTCTCCACGCTGCCGGTGATCATCTTGTACCCCTTCCTCCAGAAGTACTTCGAGAAGGGCGTCATGATCGGGTCGGTGAAGGGATGAACCGCGTCCTCGGGTGGCACACCCGCATCGGCGACGCAGGTTTCCGGCTGGCTCACCTCCAGCTCCTGTGGATCGCTCACACCCTCATGGGCGGCGTCGTCCTCGGCGCGTACCCCGCCACCGCGGCCGTGCTCTCGGTGCTGCGGCGCGACCACATGGAGGAGGCCGGGTGGGAGGGCGCGCGCGACCGCCCGTCGCTCTGGCGCGAGTTCCACGACGTGTGGCGTGCCGAGCTCGTCGGCGCCAACGTCATCGGCCTCGTCCTCACGGCCGGGTGGGCGGTGGTCCTCTACGACCACCGCCTGCTGCGGGCCGCCGGCTCCGGTGCGGTGGACCTCGCAGCTGCTCCCGTCCTCCAGTGGCTCTTGTGGATCCTCACGCTCGTGCTCCTCGTCGTGACCGCGACCGTGTTCGTGCTGCGCGCGCACTTCGCCGAGGGGCCGGTGGGAATCCTGCGGCGTAGCGTCGTCCTGACGATCGCCCGGCCGGTGCTCGCCCTCGTGTGCGCCGGGACCCTCGGCGTCACGCTCGGCCTCTACTACGTCCTTCCCGGGCTCGCGGTCGTCTTCGGCGTCGTGGCCCCGGCCTTCGCGGTCATGGCGTACGTCTGGCAGACCGGGGTGCTGCCCCGGCCGGCGGCGCCCGCGTCGGCCTCGTCGTCCGCCTCCGTGTCCTCGCCCGCACCCCAGCCCTCCAAGGAGCCCGCCCGTGCCTGACGCCTTTCTTCTCGACGACCACCGACTCGTCTGGCGGGGCAGCGGTGAGACCCTCGTCGTCGAACCGTGGGGCGCTGACTCGGTGCGCGTGCGCGCCGTGCTCGGCGGCCCGATCCTCGACTCCGACTGGGCTCTGCTCCCCCCGGACCCGGAAGCGGTCGGGGCCGCGCGGGCGGTGCTCGAGCCCCGGGCCGGGTCCGGGTCCGCGGAGGTCGCCTCGCTGACGAACGGCGCCCTCCGTGTCGTCGCCACCGCGGAGGAGTTCTACGACCACCAGGCCGGGTACTCCCGCTCACGCTGCCGGCTCGAGTTCTTCGACGCCGACGGCACGCTGCTGCTCGCGGAGGAGGAGCACGGCGGGGCGCTCAAGCTGCGTGCCCGCGACTACGACGCGCTGCCCGGTGGTACCTACCGCGCCCGGGCGTCGTTCGTCGCGGACCGCGCGGAGAAGCTCTACGGGATGGGCCAGTACCAGCAGGACATCCTCGACCTCAAGGGCTCGACGGTCGAGCTCGCGCACCGCAACTCGCAGGTGACCATCCCGTTCGTCCTGTCGAGCGCGGGCTACGGGTTCCTCTGGCACAACCCGGCGATCGGTCGGGCGACCTTCGCGACGAACCGCACGGAGTGGTTCGCCGAGTCGACCGCGCAGATCGACTACTGGATCACGGCCGGGGCGACGCCCGCGGACATCGCGCGGAACTACGCGCAGGCGACCGGTCACGCCCCGATGATGCCCGAGTACGGGCTCGGCTTCTGGCAGTGCAAGCTGCGCTACACGTCGCAGGAGGAGCTGCTCCAGGTGGCGCGTGAGCACACGCGTCGCGGGCTGCCGATGGACGTCATCGTCGCGGACTTCTTCCACTGGCCGCTCATGGGCGACTTCCGCTTCGAAGAGGAGTTCTGGCCGGACCCGGAGGCGATGGTCGCGGAGCTCACGAGCCTCGGGATCGAGCTCATGGTCTCGGTGTGGCCGCAGGTGTCGCTCGCGTCGGAGAACTTCGCCGAGCTCGATCGTCTGGGCTACCTCGTGCGGTCGAACCGGGGTGTGGACATCCAGATGTCCTTCGAGGGGCCGAGCCGCTTCCTCGACGTGACGAACCCGGCCGCCCGCGAGTGGCTGTGGGCCAAGCTCCGCGCGAACTACCCCGGCGTCAAGCTCTTCTGGCTCGACGAGGCCGAGCCGGAGTACTCCTTCTTCGAGTTCGGTGCGTACAGCTACTACGCGGGCCAGGCGCTCGAGGTCGGCAACGTCTATCCACAGATGTTCTCCCGGGCTGTGTACGACGGTCAGGTCGCGGACGGTCAGAGCGACCCGGTGAACCTCGTGCGCTGCGCCTGGGCCGGGTCGCAGCGGTACGGGGCGCTCGTGTGGTCGGGGGACATCCACTCGTCCTTCGCGTCCATGCGCCGCCAGGTGACCGCCGGCATCCACATGGGTGTGGCCGGCATCCCGTGGTTCACCACGGACATCGGAGGGTTCGGCGGCGGACGGGTGGACGACCCGGCGTTCCACGAGCTGCTCGTGCGCTGGTTCCAGATGGGGACCTTCATGCCGGTCATGCGCCTGCACGGCGACCGCGGCCCGCAGCACGAGGTCCGCGCGGTCGACGGGTCCCGGCGCTGTCCGTCCGGTGCAGGCAACGAGCTGTGGAGCTACGGCGACGAGGTCTACGAGGTGCTCTCGAGCTACGTCCACGTGCGGGAGGCGTTGCGGGAGTACACGCGCGGGCTGATGGCCTCGGCCCACACGGACGGCCAGCCGATCATGCGTGGGCTGTTCCACGACTTCCCCGAGGACGCGGCGGCGTGGGACGTGGCCGACCAGTTCTTGTACGGGCCGTCGCTGCTCGTCGCTCCGGTGCTGGAGGCGGGCGTGCGCTCGCGGCGGGTCTACCTCCCGGCCGGGTCGACGTGGACGTCGCTGGCCGACGGATCCGTGCACGACGGCGGTGCGTGGATCGAGGCCGACGCCCCGCTCGGGGTCATCCCGGTGTTCGCGCGGGACGGCGCGCTGCCTGACATTGTCGGGGCGCTCGGGAGTGCCCTCTGAGTCCATCAGTATCTACAAATAGACGCAATGCTATTCACGCCGATAGCATTGCGTCTATGCCCATGCTCTCTGTCGTAGAAGCCGCAGCCGCGATGCGCGTCAGCGTGACTCGCGTGCGCCAGATGATTGCGGCCGGGGATCTCGACGCGCAGCAGGTCGCTGGTCGGTGGGTCGTCGACTCAGGGTCGCTGCGTCGCAGCGCACCACGCGCAGGTCGACCGATGAGCGCACGGATCGCCTGGGGGCTCCTGGTCGGCCCCGATCGTCAGTCCGCCGAGTGGTTGCGGTCCGACGAGGCCTATCGGATCCGGAGGCGTGTGGATCAGCTCCGCAGTGCACCCGATGCGCTCGCGGTGCTGCGGTCGTGGTTGCCCAGCAGATCTGAGGTCCGTCACCTGCAGGCGCAGGATGTCCCAGGTCTCCTCGCGGACGAGCGAGCGGTCGTCTCCGGTGTGTCCGACCCGCGCTCAGGAGTGTCGGCAGCATCTTTCGCCGAGGTGTACGTCCACGCAGACGACGCAGAAGAGATCGTGCTCGACCACCTCTTGGTGCCGGTGGCACGAGCTCGCGCAAACGTCCGCCTTCATGTCGCCCCCATCGTTCCTCCGAGCCCTGTGCCTGAGCTTCTGGTGATCGCCGATCTGGCTGACGCAGACGGTCCGCGAGAAGAGAGCCGCGCCCGCGAGCTGTTGCGAGACTGGCTCGTGGAGCACCAGGGTCACGTCTCGTGACCGTCGCCATGCCTGCCATGACGACTGCGCAGACTGTCGGTTGGCACGCCCTGCTCGACCTGTACGACCGCAAGCCGACTGGGTGGACCCTCGTGGGCGGGCAGATGGTGCACCTGCACTGTGCGGAACGAGGAGCCAGCCCGACCAGACCTACTGATGACATCGACGCAGTGCTCGACGTTCGTGCTGAGCCACAGGTCCTGTGGAACGTCACCCAGGCGCTCGCCGGCCTCGGGTTCACGTCTGCGGGCGAGAGCTGGCAAGGTCACCAGCAGCGATGGGTGTGCGGAGACGCGGTGATCGACATTCTTATCCCGCGCCATCTCGGCGAGCGCGCGAGCTCGCGCCGTGGGGTCGGCGGTGGCACGACGCTCGAGACGCGAGCCGCCCAACAAGCGCTGGACCGGACCGACGACGTGGTGGTGGAGGTGGCGGGTCGCACGGGCACGGTGCGTCGCCCTTCCCTGCTGGGCAGCCTCGTGGCGAAGTCCGCAGCATTCACGATCCCACTCGACGCCGGCAGAGATCGCCACCTGGCGGACCTGGCCGTTCTCCTCACGCTCGTCACGCCCGCCGACCGCCTCCAGGAGGCAACGGCGCGGGACCTACGTTACCTCGACACGGCGCTCAGCACGCTAGCCCTGACCCCCAGAATCCTCGGATCGGTGCCAGGAGCAGACGACGGCCTCGCGCGTGCTCGACTAGCTCTGTCGCGAGCGAGCGGGCGCCCGTCGGGCGACCGGCCGACTCTGTCTGCGCAGTCACTGGGCGCCTTCGGTCGGCCTCCTGGTCAGAGCAGAGACGACCGTTAGCCCTCCCTCTGCGCAGATCGCGTGGCCAGGCGAGGATGGAAGGATCGAGGCGCACGTACTCACCCACGCATCAACGACGATGAGAGCGAGACGACCATGACCACCAGTGGAGGCTTCGGCCCCGGAGCAGTGTTCAACCCCAACCTCGTCCCGGCCGCCGATGACGATGTCGTCGGAGAGCCCGTGACCGAGCCAGAGGATGCCTCGGACGACGACGTTGCCGAGCAGGGCGCCGTCGCGGCTCAGATGGACGAGCCCGAGGTGGCAGAGGCGATCGAACGCCTGAAGCCGACGAACGACTGAACCAGCCCGCTTCACCGGTGGTCGCGGCCGGCACTTCCGAGAGGGACGGTCGCGACCACCGTGTGTACCGGGTGTCCCTGCTCGCCCGCGCCGAGCTCGGACTCGACGAGCTCGAGGGTGTCGACCGTCCACTCCGGCCCGCGGTAGACCGACAGAGCGTGCGCGACCGATGCGGCGTCGATCGCCGGTGATCGCGAGACCGTCAGGTGCGCGCGGTTCCGCTCACGGCGGTCGTCGAGCGTCGTGATCTCGCTGCGGACCTCGGCGAGCGCGTGCATCGACTCCGTGAGGGGCGCGGTCTCGCCGCCGACACCCACCCACAGCACCGTGCCGCGGAAGGTGCCGGCGCCCGAGAGGTGCACGGTGAACGGCTCGACGTCCGCCACGGCTGCCGCGACCTGGAGCTCGACGTCCGGTAGCGCGCCGTCGGGCACCGAACCGAAGAACGCGACCGTCAGGTGCCACGTCGAGCGTGGCGTCCACGGGGAACGGTGAGCGGCACGCGTCGCACGGGTGCCGCGAGAGCGTCGCCGGTCGTCACGCTCCGGTGCTGCAGGGATGTCGCCCAGCATGGTGAGCGCGTTCTCGAGGTGGTCGAGCACCGACTCGGGTGGTGTGATCGCGGCGAAGAGTCGCATGCTCGCATCATCACACGCGAGCGGCCAGCCGCGCGGCCAGATACGGCGCCGTCACGCTGTCTGCCGCACGCGCGACCTCCTCCGGCGTGCCCGTGGCGACCACGTGACCGCCCTGGTCGCCACCGCCAGGGCCGAGGTCGATGACCCAGTCGGCGCTCGCGATCGTGTCGAGGTCGTGCTCGACGAGCACCACCGTGTTCCCGGCGTCGACCAGTCGGTGCAGCTGGCGGAGCAGCAGGGCGATGTCCGCGGGGTGAAGCCCGGCGGTCGGCTCGTCGAGCAGGTAGAGGGCGTGCCCGCGGTGGGCGCGCTGCAGCTCGGTGGCGAGCTTGATCCGCTGCGCCTCTCCGCCGCTGAGCTCGGTGGCGGGCTGGCCGAGGCGCAGGTATCCGAGGCCGACCTCGCGCAGCGTCGTGAGGCTGCGCACAGCGGCCGGGACGTCAGCGAGGAAGTCGGCGGCCTCGTCGACCGAGAGGCCGAGCACGTCGGCGATGCTCTTGCCGCGGTACGTGATCTCGAGGGTCGCGGCGTCGTAGCGCGCCCCGTGGCACGTCGGGCACGGGGCGTACGTGCCGGGCATGAAGAGGAGCTCGACCGAGACGGATCCCTCGCCCTGGCACGTGTCGCACCGGCCCTCGGCCACGTTGAAGGAGAAGCGGCCGGCGCCGTAGCCGCGCTCGCGGGCCTTGGGCGTCGCGGCGTACACCTTGCGCACCGCGTCGAACAGGCCCGTGTAGGTGGCGAGGTTCGAGCGGGGCGTGCGACCGATCGGGCGCTGGTCGACGCGCACGAGGCGGTCGAAGACCTCCAGGCCGGAGGCGTCGTCGACGTCGATCTCGAGCTCGTCGTCCTCCGCGTCGTCCGCGGCCTGGCCGAGGTGGCGGCGCACGAGCTCGGCGAGCACCTGGGTGACGAGCGTCGACTTCCCCGAGCCCGACACACCGGTGACGGCCGTGAGCACGCACAGCGGCACCTCGACCGAGAGGTCCGTGAGGTTGTGCCGGCTGACCCCGTGCAGGTGCAACCACCCGTGGGGCGTGCGCTGGGATCGCTGCTGCTGCTCCGCGCGACCGAAGAGGTACTTCCCGGTGACCGATGCCTCGACGGTCTCGAGCCCCGCGACCGGCCCGGAGTAGAGCACCTGACCCCCGTGCTCCCCGGCGCCGGGGCCCACGTCGACGACCCAGTCGGCTCGACGCACGATGTCGAGGTCGTGCTCCACGACGAACAGGGAGTTGCCCGCGTCCTTGAGCGCGTCGAGGACGTCGAGCAGGGGTTTCGCGTCGGCCGGGTGCAGCCCCGCGGACGGTTCGTCGAGGACGTAGACGACCCCGAAGAGCCCCGAGCGCAGCTGGGTCGCGATGCGCAGGCGCTGCGCCTCGCCGGGGGAGAGCGTCGTCGAGCTGCGACCGAGCGAGAGGTAGCCGAGGCCGAGGTCGAGCAGCACCTGGATCCTCGCGACGAGGTCGGCACAGATGCGCACGGCCACCTCGGTCGCCTCGCCGGAGTCGGCCGAGGACGTCGCTGCTCCCGCCTCGGTGAGCTCCGCCACCGGACGCAGCAGCGGGACGAGCTCGGTGAACGACAGGGCGTTGGTCTGCGCGATGCTCAGGCCACGGAAGGTGACGGCGAGCGAGTCCGGCTGGAGACCGGTGCCGTGGCAGACGGAGCACGCGACGCTGCGGACGTAGCGCATCGCCTTGTCGCGCATCATCTGGCTCTTGGAGGTGGCCAGGACGTGGTGGACGTGCGCGCGGGCGCTCCAGAAGAGGCCGTAGTACCCGTGGTCGATGCGGTCGCGCTCAGGTTTGATGAGGACCTTGGGCTGCTCCTCGGTGAAGAGGAGCCAGTCGCGGTCCTTCTTCGGGAGCGAGCTCCAGGGGGTGGTGACGTCGATCCCCAGGCCGGACACGATGCTGCGCAGGTTCGCGCCCTGCCAGGCGCCCGGCCACGCGGCGATCGCGCCCTCGCGGATGCTCAGCGAGGTGTCGGGGACGAGCAGATCTTCGCTGACGTCGTGCTCCTCGCCGAGCCCCTGGCAGCGCGGGCACGCGCCCGCCGTCGTGTTCGGGGAGAACGCCTCCGCCCCGAGGCACGACGCACCGGCAGGGTACGTGCCGGCACGCGAGTAGAGCATCCGCACGAGGTTCGACAGCGTCGTCAGCGTGCCCACGCTCGAGCGCGAGCTCGGGGCGCCGCGTCGCTGCTGCAGCGCCACCGCGGGCGGCAGTCCCGTGATCTCCTCGACGTGCGGAGCGCCCACCTGGTGCAGGAGCCGGCGCGCGTACGGTGCGACCGACTCGAAGTACCGGCGCTGCGCCTCGGCGTAGAGCGTGCCGAAGGCCAACGAGGACTTTCCGGAGCCTGAGACACCGGTGAAGGCGACGAGCGCGTCACGCGGCAGGTCGACGTCGATGTTCTTGAGGTTGTGCTCGCTGGCTCCGCGGACATGGACGAAGGAGTCGTTCGGATCGTGGGGCACGCTCCAGTGTCAGCCGTGCGGCTCCGGCCCGCACCTCCGCGCCCGTACCGCGCGCGACTGAGTGAAGAGGGTCTCAGCCGAGCGAGCGCAGGAGCGGCCCCATGCGGGAGGGCAGCTCCTCGGCGAGGACGATCGTCGTGCTCGACCGCGCGATGCCGTCGATCGTGAGCATCGCGCTCGTCACCTCGTAGAGGTGGTGCGTGTCGCGCGCGACGACCCGGGCGATGAGGTCACCCTCGCCCGAGATCGCGTGCATCTCGACGATCTCGGGGATGCGGGAGAGTCCCTCGACCGCTTCCTCGCGGGACGCCTGGCTGATCGACAGGGTGACGAACGCGAGCAGCTCGTAGCCGAGCGCCCGGGGGTCGAGGCGCCGGCTCGGCGCACGCAGCGCACCGGACTCCTCCAGCCGCCGGAGCCGGGCGTGCACGGTGTTGCGGGCGACGCCGAGATCGCGCGCGAGGCCGAGGGTGGTGGCGTCCGGGTCCTCGTCGAGGGCCAGGAGGATCCGCGCGTCGAGCGCGTCGAGCGGCGTCATGCTGTGCACACTACGCCTCTGGGCTCTCGAGGCTGAGCATCCTGCGCACTCGACAGCCTCTCTGTTGCGCATGCAGGACGTGCGGCCGCACGCTACGACGGTGACTGCCACCCGCCCCGTCGCCCGCCCGGTACCGCCGGTCGCCCCTGCGCGACCGCACCGTCCGGCCGAGGACGCGGTGGCCCTCCTCGTCGGCGCGCTCGCCCTGTCGTTCGGGCTTCTCCTCCTCAAGGACGTCGGCGGCGTCTCCGGCGGGCTCGCCGGGATCGCGTTCCTCGTCACCTACTCGACGGGCTGGAGCTTCAGCGTCGTCTTCTTCCTCATCAACCTGCCCTTCTACGTGCTCGCCGTCGTGCGGATGGGATGGGCCTTCACGCTGAAGACGTTCACGGTCGTCGGCCTCATCTCCGTGTTCACCGAGCTGCATGCTGCGAACATCACCATCAGCTTCATCACGCCCTTCTACGCGTGCGCGCTCGGCGGGATGTTCATGGGACTCGCCTTCATCGTGCTCTTCCGCCACCGCGCGAGCGCCGGCGGCCTGGGGATCTTCGTCCTCTACGTCCAGGAGCGGTTCGGCCTCAGCGCCGGGCTCGTCCAGCTGTGCTTCGACGCCGTCATCGTGCTCGCCGCGCTCCTCGTCGTCGACCCGCTCGTGGTCCTCGCGTCCGTGTCCGGCGTCGTGGTCCTCAACGTCATCCTCGCGATGAACCACCGGCCGGGGCGGTATCTCGCCTGAGCCTCAGGACACCTCGAGCAACGCTCCGGCCAGGCAGCCGAGCGCCGCGGTCGTGAGCACGGTCCGGGCGGTGTTCCAGCGGTTCCACGGGCGTTCGAAGGCACGTCGCGCGTCGGTCGCCGTGACGTCCGGGCTCGCTGCGTGCGCATCGATCTGGTTGTTCAGCGGGACGTTCCGCACCCCGGTGATGACGAGCGCCGCGACGTAGAGGACGAGGCCGGCCACGACCCACGGGACCGTGGGCGAGCCTGCGGCGACACCAGCGACGAGCGCACCGCCCGTGAAGATCAGCGCGCCGACGAACGCCACCGCGAAGACGACGTTCTGGATCGCTGCGTTGATCGCCGTCATCGTCGCGACGAAGACAACATCCTCCGCGCGCCGCAGCCCCGGCATGACTGCGCACGTGAAGGCGTAGAAGAGCCCGGCCACGAGACCGGTCGTCACGGTCGACGCGACGAGCAGCGGGACGAGGAGCGAGTCGCTCATGAGGGTCCTCTCGAGTGGCTGGCGGGGATCAGCAGAAGTCTGCACCCGTCGCCTGCAGGTGCTCCAGCAGTGCGGCCTCGACGGCGCTGCTGGAGGGTGTGGACGGGGCTGCGCACGTCTGCGCGGAGAGGTCGGCGATGAAGGTGTCTCCTTCCTGGATCGACAACCGTGCGTCGTCCGCGGCGGCGACGAGCTCGGCGTAGCGCGTGGCGTCGGCCCAGTGCGGACCGTCGACGAACGGCGCGCCCGTGGGCGCTGTGCCGTCCGGGCCGGGCGCGTCCGGGAGCGTCACGTGGAGGATCGTGCTGGGTGAAGCCGTCGCGTCGCTCCACAGCCACAGCTCCGGCGTGGGCGATGCGCTCGACGCGATGGTCGCGGCACCGCGCCACAGCTCGAGCGCCTCGGGCCCGGGACGCGCGCCGAGCGTGTCGACCGAGTCTTGCCGTGCCTCGTCCTCCGACCGGCTCGACGTGCGTACCGACCACGCCCAACCGCCCGCGGGAGGTGCAGCAGAGGCAGCCGTCTCGATCCGGTCGGCCAGTTCCGTGGCTGTCGCCGTCGTCCCGTTCGAGGGTGGCAGCTTGGCTTCGAGCCAGCTCTCGGTCTCGCCGTCGAAGGTCATGACCAGCACGGTGACCTCCGGACCGAGGGCCGTGCGGAGCATGGACCAGTACTCGACCTGCCGCGCGGTCTCCTCCTCGGGGAGGTCCCAGCTGCTGAATGCGAGCGTCGCCTCGTCCCCGACGGTGAGGGCGACGCTCGTCGCGACGGCCTCGTCCCCGAGGGGCGAGTCCCGCCACCGCCGCTGCACATCGGCGAGCGCCTCCGCGACCGGCGTAGCGTCCGCCTCCGGGTCGAGATCGAGCGCCACGACGAAGTTCCGCTCGCTCGAGAACGGGCGGTACGAGTACGAGACGTCGGCGTCGGCCACGCCCGGGACGTCGCCGAGGGTCGCGTCGATGTCCTGTGCCGTCAGCAGCCGGCGGCCCTCCGTGACGACGATCCCCGCGACGACCACGGCCAGCACCACCGCGACCACGCCCAGCACGCTGAGCGCCACCACCCACCGGCGCTTCATGCGTGGCCGGCGCCCCGGGCCGCGCTCCACCGGGGCGGAGGTCGCCGGGGACGCAGGGGGCGCGAGAGACGTCGCACTGCTCGTCGTGAGCACGGCCATACCTGTTCACCTCGCGTCCTGGTGCGCGCCCGCGCACGCCCCGATCCTATGACTTCGAGTCGGCAGGAGACGGACGATGCTGCGCCGGCTCGCGCTCGCGCCCGAGAGGAGAGGGGCTGCCCTCAGCCTGGACCGGCTGATGCGCCGACACCATGAGGAGAGACGTCCCTGTGGGTGTGCCCCTGTGGATGGGCCCGGCGTGCGCGGACAGGCGACTACGGTAGGGCGCGTGCACGTGACAGACCGCACCGCTGAACCGTGCAGAGAGAAGGAACGATGAGTCAGCCGACCAGCGGGGAGCCCGCCTCCTACGGAGTCGTGCCGTCGTCCCAGCAGCCTCAGGGAGCGGCGCCTGGGGCCTCCGAGCCGTACGGCGTGCCTTCTGTGTACGGCTCACCCGATCCGTATGGGGCAGCGCCAGCGCAGGCAACCTACGGGGTGCCCGCGGTGCCGCCCGATCACTACGGTGCACCACCCTACGGCCTGCCTGCTCCGGACGCGGCACGCGAGGAGCCGCACCGCCGCGCCGGACGATCCAGCTTTCGCAGCCAGCTGGCGGACGACCTGCGCCAGGCCCCGCGGACGATGTGGGTCGACTTCCAGGCTGCCCTGCTGGACCTGTTGGCCAACGTTGCCGTCGCGGCCGTGGTCGTCGGAGTCTTCTCGCTCGTCGGGTACGCCATCGGTGGCTCGACGGGGGCGCTTCTTGCCGGTCTCGTGGGCGTCGGTGTGTTCTTCGTCCTGAGGCTCGTGGTCTACGCCGGGCTCTTCGTGTGGGGTCTCGGCTGGATGGTCAAGAGGGCGCGGCGCCCGCGCTGACCTGCTGCCCCCGGTCAGCCCCCGAACGGGTTCGCCAGCAGGGCGCGGTCGACGTCTTCGAGCACGTCCAGGGCCGGATCGAGGTAGTCGAGGACCGGGTCGGCGAACTCCGCCGCAGGTCCGACGAAGCCGTCGATCAGGTCGCGCGTCGGAGTCTGCAGGTCCGTGGCACCCGAGCGCTGGTCGTCGAGCTCGTCAGCCACGATGTCGCGTACACCGGTGGCGAGGTCGTCGAGGGCCTGGAACGGGTTGCCTGTCAGTCCGGTGACGGTCTTCACGACCGGCGTGATCGTCATCATCTTGGCCAACGTGTGCCAGGAGATGAGCTTCGCCGCTCGGAGCACCTTCGCTGCCCGCGCCAGCGCGGTGAGTGCCTGTGCGACCTTCGTGACGATGGCGGTGATCCGCGAGGCGGCGATCGCTCCTTCGGCATAGGCGGCGGCTGCGCCGGCCAGGCTGGACGCCCCCCAGGTCACGAGAGCGAGCGCGGCGCTGACAGCCAGGGAGATCAGTGCCCACTCGATGAGCTCGCGGATGATGGTGGCGACCATCTCCTCCGCAACCTCGATCTCCATCGCGGCATCGTCGAGGAAGTCCCCGGTCTGCCGGCTCGCCTCAGCGATCTCGCGGACCTGGTCCTGCAGGTCTCGCATGGCGGTGGCGAACGCGTCGTGCGCAGGACCGTCCCAGCCCTGCGCGAGCGGCAGCAGCACGTCCTGCTGGTAGTCGACCAGGGCATCGATCGTGCGCGCCAGATCGGCCCAGCGCTGAGCCGTCGAGCGCACAGCGTCGGAGTCACCGGTCACCCAGTCGAACATGTCTGCGAGAGGGGCCACGATCGGGCGCAGGAGCGCATCGACGAGGCCATCGAGCGGCCCCATCCAGCTGTTGATCTTGTCCCATACGGACAGCGCCGCAGTCACGCTCACAGCGGCACCCTCGTGAACGGCGCGGGCGACGCGGAGTCGAGGGCCCCGAGGCCCAGCTCCATCATCGAGGCGACGGACGTGTCTGTCGCCTCGTACCTGTCGACCGTGGCCGTCAGGCGGTCCCGCACCGACTCGAAGATCTCGGACAGCTTCGTGAGCGCGTCACCGACTGCTACGTACTGCGCGTCGAACGTCGCCTGCAGCTCGTCAGCGGCGGGGAGCTTTCCGAGAGACCCGGAGGGGAGGTCGGCCGATCGTCGCGCCCTGTCGGCGGTGTCGGTGCGGGTCGCGAGCGTCAGGTGCTCCCGCGCGGCGAGCTGCACCGCGGCGTAGTCGACCTCGACCTGGTCAGCCACGGGTCGCTCCCTGCTGAGCGCGTCGTTCTGTCAGCTCGTCTGCCAGGCGTGACCGGGTGCCCTCAGGAACCTCGCCACGGAGGAAGCTGCCGATCGTCTCTGCGTCGGGCATCGACCGGGTGAGCTCGGCGATCGCCTCGGACGCCTTGGACTGAGCGGCGCGCAGGGCCTCGAGCGCAGACGCCCGGAGCTGGTCGGCATCGGTTCCGTCGAGATCAGAGAACGAGAGGTCGACGATCACGCCTGACGCGCCAACCGTCATGGTCACGTGGCGGTCACGGCTCGTCGCGGTCGCTCGCGTCGTGCTCAGGGCGTCCTGGAGCGTCTTGGCGGTCTCCAGGCGTTCGAGAGCCTGCTCTTGGAGTCGTTGGATCCAGGCGTCGTCGGTGGACATATGTCATCCCATCACTGCATGTCGGTCCTGGTCAGGACCGATCGAGCGACAGCATCCCGCGTTCTCGGCGGTGCCACGATGGGCAGAACTCCCCGGCCCGGTGCCCCGGTACCCGAGCGGCCCGGACCATTGCGCTCGGGCGGCTTCGGTGATGAGCTTCGCCCATGGACACCCTGGTCGAGACCGCTCTCCGGCTGCGCATCATCGACTGGGTCCAGCGACGAGCCGAGGTCAACGGCGGGTTCTTGTACCGTCACGAGCTCCTCGCGCACCGGATCGACGGCGTCGACCTGCCGGTCATCGACTACTCGCGCGGCATCCGCAACCCGCAGGAGTTCTCGTCGACCCTGTCGATCATGGTGACGGCGAACGGTCCCTACGACGACGCGGAGTCCGAGGACGGGCTCTTGCACTACGCGTACCGCAAGGGGGACCCGTGGGGTGGCGACAACCGCAAGATGCGCAACGCCATCGAGACCGGGCAGCCGCTCATCCTCTTCCGCAAAGAGGTGAAGAACATCCTCACGCCGATCGCGCCCGTGTACGTGGTCGACGACATCCCTGAGGAGCGGGCGTTCCTCATCGCGCTCGACGAGTCGTTCACGTTCGTGCCCGACCCCCGCCACCTGACCGTCCCGCAGCGGGCGTACGCGGTGCGCCTGGCCCGTCAGCGCCTGCACCAGCCGGCGTTCCGGACCCGCGTCCTCGTCGCCTACGAGGTGAGCTGCGCGGTCTGTCAGCTCAAGCACGGCTCGCTGCTCGACGCGGCCCACATCGTGTCGGACTCCGAGGAGAAGGGCGTGCCCACCGTGAACAACGGGCTGGCCCTGTGCAAGATCCATCACGCGGCCTACGACCAGAACATGCTGGGCATCACGCCCGACTACGTCGTCGAGATCGACACCGAGCTCCTCGCCGAGATCGACGGTCCGATGCTCAAGCACGGCCTCCAGGAGATGCACGGACGTCTGATCTCGACGCCGCAACGCGCTGCGGACCGTCCGGACCGCGAGCTGCTCGCGTGGCGCTACGAGAAGATGGCCCGGCGCTAGGGTCTGCTGTCCGCGCCGCTCAGCCCGTGCGGAGCGAGTCGAGGTGCGCGTCGAGGACGTCGCGAGCCCAGCTGGTGGACCCGCCGGGAGGTTGCCGCACGAGGTGGAGGGCGAGGCCGTCGACGAGGGCGTGCGTCCGCCGGGCTTCCATCGCCAGGTCGGGTGCCGCATAGCCTTCGCCCGACCCCACGAGCGCCCGGAGGGTGCTCTCGCAGAGGTGGGCGAGTCCCGCGTGGGCGTCGTCGTAGGCGGGGCGCAGGCCCGGGTCGGTGAGTGCGAGGGTGCCGATGGCGAGGAAGACCTCCATCTCGACGCGTCTGTCGTCGTCCAGCGGGAGGATCTGCTCGAGGTAGGTGCGGACCGTCGCGCGGACGGTGTCCTGCTCGGTGAGTGCTTCGAGGCGACGCCGGACGCGACGGCTGACGAGCTCGAGCGCGAACACGCGCAGGGCGTCCTGGGTGGGGAAGGAGCGGCGCAGCGAGCCGGTGGCGAGGCCGGCCTCGGCGGCGACGTTGCGGACGGAGAGGCGCGTGGGTCCGTCGCGGACGAGGACGCGCCAGGCTGCCTCGGCGACCTCGACCTCGCGAGCGCTGTGGTCGATGAGCTTGGGCACCCTCTGAGTGTACACAGTCGTGCTAACATCGCCGTTTGTGAGCACGACCGTGCGCACAAGGGTTCTCGATCGCAAGGTGGTCAGGCGTGCTCATCGGCATCATCGTGGCGTGCGAGGTCGGCTTCTGGGTCGCTGTCCTCGCCGGCCTCTCGGCGCGCTACCTCGTCCGCGCTCCACGGGTGGGCGTCGCACTCCTCGCCCTCGCACCGCTCATCGACCTCGTCCTGCTCGTCGCGACGGCCGTCCACCTGCGTTCCGGCGCGGACGCGACCGCAGCCCACGGCCTCGCGGCCGCGTACATCGGCTTCTCGGTCGCGTACGGGCACCGGATGATCGTGTGGGCCGACCGCCGGTTCGCGCACCGCTTCGCGGACGGCCCCGCTCCGGTCCGGCTGGACGGCTGGCCGTACGCCCGCGCCTGCTGGGCCGACGTCGCGCGCACCCTGCTCGCGGCAGGCATCGCCGCCGCGATCCTCTGGACCCTCGTCTGGTGGGTCGACGAGCCTGCCCGCACCGCAGCCCTCGACCAGTGGTTCGCGATCCTCGGGATCGTCGTGGCCATCGACCTGCTCTGGGCCGTGAGCTACACGATCTGGCCGCGGGCGGCGAAGGCGTCGTCGTCGGCCGTGGCTCGACGCTAGGCCCACACCGGCTCGAGGCTCAGTGGTGCGCCTTCGCCCCGCGCTTCGCCGTGAGCGAGTCGAGCGTCTGCGACAGGCTCGTGGGCTTGCCGTGGTTGTTCTTGACCGACTGGCTGGAGATGCGTCGGCCGATGAACCGGGCGATGCCGGCGACGACTGTCACGACGATGATCGAGCGGAGCTTGGAGAAGAGGAACTTCACGGTGTCACGTCCTTCGTGCGAGGGCAGGTGGGCTCCTCCCAGTCTGGAGTGAAACCGGCAGGCTCGCGCGTCGGGGCGGTCAGGGTGTCGCGTCGTCCTGGGGGATCTCGGGGGAGACGGATCGGATCGCGCGCACGAGGGCGTTGACTCCTTGGTTGAGGGCGCGGAGGTCGTCGATCGCCAGCAGGGCGAGCGGTGCGTCGTGGATCTGCGGCTGGGCGGCGAGCAGGCGACGGACCATGTTCTTGCCCGCGGGTGTCGCGACGATGCGCCGCACACGGTGGTCCACCGGGTCCTCGTGGCGGGTCGCCATGCCGTGCATGGTGAGCCGGTCGAGGATGCCCGACATGGTCGCCAGGGAGACGCCGAGCGACGACGCGAGGCCCTGCACGGTGTTGTCGTCGGTCTCGGTGCCGAGGATCGCGAGGACCTTGAGCTGCTGCATCGTCAGCGGGATGGTCATGAGCTCTTCCGCCATGCGCGGCATGACGGTCGTCTCGAGCGCGCGCTGCGCCTCGAAGAGCTGCTCGACGAGGGTTGCGCGTTCGTCGTCGCGGGCGGCGTTGTCCACGGGTGTCATACGTCTGGTCTTCCGGCTCGGGTGTGCCTGACGGCGGTTCGTCGTTGACAGGGTACTTAGCCTCACACTAACGTTCGCGTGACGCTAAGTACTCACGCTAGCAGCCCCTACCCCTCTGGTGGTCCCGATGTTTCGCCTCACCCGTCTGAGCCTGGCCAACAGGGCGCTCGTCGCCCTGGTCACCCTCATGATCGCCGGGCTCGGTCTCTACTCGATGACGAGCCTCAAGCAGGAGCTCATCCCGTCGATCGAGCTCCCGCAGACGACGGTGATCACCACCCTCCCCGGCGCGAGCCCCGAGGTGGTCGACGAGCAGATCAGCGCGCCGCTCTCCCAGGCGATCACCACCGTCCCGGACGTCGAGCAGGTCGTCGCCAGCTCCTCCGGTTCCGTCTCGATGATCGCCGTCACCTACGCGTTCGGCACCGACGCGGTCGAGTTCAAGCGGGCCCTCGAGACCGCCCTCGAGTCCGTCGCGGCGCTCCCTGCGGACGCCACCCCGGAGATCCTTGCGGGCAGCATCTCCGACTTCCCCATCATGTTCATCACCGCGTCCTCGGGCGGCTCGACGACCGAGCTCTCCGACCGCCTCGCCGAGGTGGCGGTCCCGCAGCTCGAGGCCGTCGACGGCGTCCGCGCCGCCACCGTCTCCGGTGCGCAGACTGAGCGCATCACCATCACGCCCCGCATGGCTGAGCTCGCCGCGGCCGGGGTCTCCGTCATGGACATCAGCGCCGCGCTCGAGGCCAACGGCCTCACGCTCCCCGTCGGGAGCATCGCCGAGAACGGCGAAGAGCTCTCCGTCCAGGCCGGCTCGCCGCTGACGACCCTCGACGACCTCGCCGGCCTCCCGCTCGCCTCCACCACCGCGCCCGGCACCGTGGTCACCCTCGCCGACGTCGCCGACGTCGCCCTCGTCCCTGAGGACGTCACCTCCATCACGCGCACCAACGGCGTCGAGAGCCTCTCGCTCTCGATCACCGCCACCTCGGACGCCGACCTCGTGACCGTCTCGCACGACGTCGACGACGTCCTCGCCTCCCTCGCGACCGAGCTCGACGACGTCGAGCTCAACGTCCTCTTCAGCCAGGCGCCCTTCATCGAGGAGTCCATCGAGCACCTCGCCATCGAGGGCCTGCTCGGCCTCGTGTTCGCGGTCGTCGTCATCCTCGTGTTCCTCATGTCGGTGCGCTCGACGCTCGTGACCGCGATCTCCATCCCGCTGTCCGTGCTCGTGACCTTCGTCGGCCTCTACGTCGGCGGCTACACGCTCAACATGCTCACGCTCGGCGCGCTGACCATCGCCATCGGCCGCGTCGTCGACGACTCCATCGTCGTCATCGAGAACATCAAGCGACACCTCAGCTACGGCGAGCCCAAGACGCGCTCGATCCTCACCGGCGTCCGCGAGGTCGCCGGCGCCATCACCGCCTCCACACTCACGACCATCGCCGTGTTCCTGCCCATCGCCCTCGTCAGCGGCACCGTCGGCGAGCTCTTCCGGCCCTTCGCGATCACCGTCGCGATCGCCATGCTCTCCTCGCTCGTCGTCGCCCTGACGATCGTCCCCGTCCTCTCGTACTGGTTCCTCGGGACCAAGGCCAACGCCACCGCCGCATCGGCCGCAGACCCCGAGGCCGCCGCCCGTGCGGAGAAGGTCCGCGCCGAGGCCGAGGAGAAAGAGCACAACGGCCCGCTCCAGCGCGCCTACAAGCCCGTGCTCCGCTCCACCCAGCGCCACCCCGTCATCACCCTCGTCGCCTCCGTGCTCCTGCTCGTCGTCACGGTCTCGCTCGTGCCGCTCCTCAAGGTCGACTTCCTCGGCAGCACCGGCCAGAACATGCTCATGGTCACCCAGGAGTTCGAGCCCGGCACCGACCTCGACGCCGTGAGCGAGGGCGCCACGAAGGTCGAGGACACCCTCGCCGACATCGACGGGATCGACGCCGTCATGATGACCGCCGGCTCCGGCGGGGACGGCCTCGGCGCGATGCTCGGCGGCAGCGGCGGGACCGCGTCGTACATCATCACGACCGACGAGGACGCCGACCAGGTGCTCCTCAAGGACACCGTGCGCGACGCCCTCGCCGGCATCACCGACGCCGGCACCATCACGCTGCCCGACACCGGCGGAGGCTTCTCCTCGACCGTCGACATCATCGTCGAGGCCGGGGACGAGACCGCGCTGGCCGACGCCGCCGACCAGGTGCTCGCCGCCGTCCAGGACGTCGACGACGCCACCGAGGTCGGCTCCGACCGCGCCGCCGAGCAGCCCACGCTGCAGATCGTCGTCGACCGGACCGCAGCCCTCGAGCGGGGCCTGACCGAGATGCAGGTCGTCGGGATCGTCGCCGGGACCCTCACGCCGCAGAGCGTCGGGGACCTGCGGATCGAGAACACGGAGTACAAGATCTTCGTCGACACCGGCGCGACGCCCGCCACGACGGCCGAGATCGAGCAGATGCTCCTGCCCAGCGCCGCAGGGATGCTGCCGCTCTCCGACGTCGCCTCCGTCGAGCGCGTCGAGGTCCCCACGACCATCGCCCGCCAGGACGGCGAGCTCGTCGCGACCATCTCCCTGACACCCGTCGAGGGCGAGCTCGGAGCGCTCACCTCCGACGTCCAGGAGCGCGTCGACGCCCTCGACCTGCCCGACGGCGCGACCGCCAGCCTCGGCGGCGTCGCCGAGCTCCAGGGCGACTCCTTCGAGCAGCTCGGCCTCGCGATGCTCATCGCCATCGCGATCGTCTACCTGCTCATGGTCGCGACCTTCCGGTCGCTCGTGCAGCCGCTCATCCTGCTCGTGTCCATCCCGTTCGCGGCCACCGGAGCGATCCTGCTCCTCCTGGTCTCCGGCACGCCGCTCGGCGTCTCGGCGCTCATCGGGATGCTCATGCTCATCGGCATCGTCGTGACGAACGCGATCGTGCTCATCGACCTCGTCAACCAGTACCGGGCGCAGGGTCAGAGCGTCGAGGACGCCGTGTTCAACGGCGCCCGGCAGCGCCTGCGACCCATCGTCATGACGGCGCTGGCCACGATCTTCGCGCTCGTCCCCATGGCGCTCGGGATCATGGGCTCGGCCGGGTTCATCTCCCAGGACCTCGCGATCGTCGTCATCGGCGGGCTCGTCTCGTCGACCGCGCTGACCCTCGTGCTCGTGCCGGTGCTCTACCGGCTCGTCGAGGGGCGCCGCGCGCAGCGCACCCCCGACGAGCTCGACGACCCGACGCCGGCCCGCGAGCCGGTCCTGGTCTGATCCCGGTCAGTCGTCGATCGACGTCATGTCGCCGTAGCGGGCTCCCGCTACGGCGTCGCGGGGGACCGCCGACTCCAGCGCGAGGAGGTCCTCGGCCGTGAGCGTGACGGCCGCCGCCGCGGCGTTCTCCTCGACGTAGCGGACCCGTCGCGTCCCAGGGATCGGCACGACGTCCTCCCCCTGCGCGAGGACCCACGCGAGCGCGAGCTGCCCGGGCGTGATGTCCTTGCCGTCGGCGATCTCGGTGATCTTCGCGACGAGCGCCATGTTCGCCTCGTACGCCGCGCCCTCGAAGCGGGGGAAGCGACCCGAGCGGCGGGAGTCGTCCGGGTCGAGCGACTCTGGCGTGAGGGCCCCGGTCAGGAGGCCGCGGCCGAGCGGCGAGTACGGCACGAGGCCGATGCCGAGCTCGCGGAGCGTCGGGAGGATCTCGTCCTCGATGTCGCGCGTGAAGAGCGAGTACTCCGTCTGGAGCGCCGTGATCGTGTGGACGGCGTGCGCGCGGCGGATCGTGCCCGCCGACGCCTCCGACAGGCCGAGGTGTCGCACCTTGCCCGCCGCGACGAGCTCGGCCATCGCGCCGACCGTCTCCTCGATCGGGACCGTCTTGTCCACGCGGTGCTGGTAGTACAGGTCGATGTGGTCGACGCCGAGGCGCTCGAGCGACGCGTCGCACGCCGCACGCACGTACTCCGGGCGGCCGTTGATGCCGAGCCGGGTGCCGTCGGCGAGGCGCTCGTTGCCGAACTTCGTCGCCAGCTGGACCTCGTCGCGCCGCCCGTCGATCGCGCGGCCGACGAGCTTCTCGTTGGTGAACGGCCCGTACATGTCCGCGGTGTCGATGAACGTCACGCCGAGGTCGAGCGCGCGGTGGATCGTGTCGATCGCGCCGGCCTCGTCGCTCGTGCCGTAGAACTCCGACATGCCCATGCAGCCGAGGCCGAGGGTCGAGACGGTCAGGGGCGCGGCGGTGCCGAGGGTGCGTGTTCCGATGCTCTGGTTCGTCATGTCACCAGTGAACACCCGCCGGCGCGGACCCGCGCTGACAGAGGTCCTCCGCCCGGGAGGTCGCTCCGCACCACGTCGCGCCCGGGCGGGGCGTGCTCTTGCGGGCGGGGCGTGCTGTGGAGTGCACGTTCTGCCCTCAAGAGCACGCCCCCGTGGGGAGCCCGACGCAGGCTCCCCGGCCGATCAGTCCTTCGGGGCCGCCGCGCGGAGCTTCTCCAGGAGCGGGCCGGCGGCCGTGTCGAGGAACTCCTGCTGCTTCTCGTCGCCGACCTGGACGAGCGCGATGTCGGTGAAACCGGCCTCCCAGTACACCGAGACCGCCTCGACGATCGCGTCGAGGTCCGGGCCGCACGTGACGGACCCGGCGACGTCCTCCGGGCGGACGAACGAGCTCGCGCTCGCGAACGCCTCGGTGGTCGGGAGGTTGGCGTTGACCGGCCAGCCGAGGCCGGACCACCGGAACTGGTCGTGCGCACGGGCGATCGCCGCATCCTCGTCGGTGTCCCACGAGATGGGGATCTGCCCGATCTTGCGCGACGCCGGCAGCGACGAGTCCGCCCGCGTGTCGTCCCACAGGCGCAGGAGGTCGGCCGACGGCTCGGTGGTGATGAGGTGGTCGGCGACCGGCGCGTAGTGCGCGATCGACTGCGGCCCGGAGATGGCGACACCGATCTCGACCGGGGTCTCCGGCAGGTCCCACACCCGAGCGGAGTCGACGCGGAAGTGCGACCCCTCGTAGGTGAGGAGCTCGCCGGTGAAGAGCTCGGTGATGATCTGGATGGCCTCGTCGAGCATCTCGTGGCGTTCGTCGACCGCGGGCCACCGCTGACCCACGACGTGCTCGTTGAGGTTCTCGCCCGCACCGAGGCCGAGGAGGAAGCGGCCGTCGGAGAGCAGCCCCAGCGTCGCGGCCTTCTGCGCGACGATCGCGGGGTGATACCGGATCGTCGGGCACGTCACGTACGTCATGAGGTCGACGCGCTCGGTCGCCTGCGCGACCGCCCCGAGGACGGCCCACGCGTACGACGAGTGGCCCTGCGTGTCGAGCCACGGGAAGTAGTGGTCGCTGGACACCTCGAAGTCGAAGCCGAGCCGCTCGGCGGCGACCGCGTAGTCGACGAGGGCCTTGGGGCCCGACTGCTCGGTCATGAGGGTGTACCCGAATCGCGTCATGCTTCATCGTCACCCGCGCCTGGTCGGGGTGCATCTGCAGCGCGTCCGGACAGCAGCGCGTCCTCGCCCACGGGGCAGGAGCAGCACCGTGACTGCGCGCACTGCTCGCACAGCGCGCGCGGCGAGGCGCTCTCTCATAGTCTCGCCCAAGGTTCGGAGACAGCAGGTTCGACGACGGTGCACGAGGGGAACACATGACGCAGGAGACTCCAGGTTCGGACGGTGCTGGTGCACCCGTCCGGCTGCGGCAGCCCGACGGCCCGGCAGACGCGAGCAAGCTCGTCCGCGCTGACAGGAGCACGGACGACAGCACGGACGAGACCGTGGCGCTCGTCGCCCAGGTCCTGGGGTTCGACGGACGCGTCGCACCTGCGCTCGAGTGGGCGGCCACGGTGGGGCGGGTCGCACCCCTCCCGGGAGGCGGTGACACGGCTCGCCTCTGGGAGCTGCTCGCATCGACGGCCGCAGCGGACGTGGGCGTCGCTCGCATCCTCGAGCCGCACCTCGACGCGCTCGCGATCCTCGCGGCGGCCGGTGGCGTCGACCTCGAGCAGGTCGACGCCGGCTCGACGAGCACCTGGGGCGTCTACGCAGCCGAAGGCCCGGGTGTGCGCGTCACGGCCACGCAGCACGCCGGCGGCTGGACGCTCGACGGCGTCAAGCCCTGGTGCTCCCTCGCCCGCGACCTCTCCCACGCCCTCGTCACCGCGTGGACCGACGACGGTCGCCGGCTCTTCGCCGTCGACCTCCGGAGCACCGCAGTCGCCGCGGACGCGGGCCCGTGGGTCGCCCGCGGGCTGGCGCAGGTCGTCAGCGCGCCCGTCCGGTTCGACAGCGCCCCGGCTGTGCCCGTCGGTGACACCGGCTGGTACCTGTCCAGGCCCGGTTTCGCGTGGGGCGGCATCGGCGTCGCCGCGTGCTGGTGGGGCGGAGCAGTCGGCGTCGCACGCGACGTCTTCGCTGCGTGCACCCGGCGCGAGCCCGACCAGCTCGCCCTGGCGCACCTCGGTGCGATCGACACCGCGCTCGCCGGGGCGCGGGCGGTCCTGCTCGACGCGGGCGGCGTCGTCGACGGCCGCGTGCGCGACGAGTCGCCCCTCGAGCCGACGACGCCAGGCCGATCGTCGCCCGAGGAGTCCGCCGTCCCGCCGGGCGTCCTCGCGCGGCGCACCCGCAACGTCGTCGCCCGCGCGGTCGAGGAGACGCTCGCGCGCGCCGCGCACGCGCTCGGTCCCGCCCCGCTGGCCCACGACGAGAGGCACGCCCGACGCGTCGCGGACCTCGCGCTCTACGTCCGCCAGCACCACGCCGAGCGGGACGACGCCGCGCTCGGCCGCGACCTCGTCGCGCACGGGACCCTCCCGTGGTGAGCGTCGGCGACGCCGGACGCGAGGTCGGACCGGACGCACGCCGAACCGCTGGGCACGTCGCGTTCGACCACCGCGACCCCGGGACGAGCGAGAGCGAGTGGGCGACCGCCCTGGGGGAGCGGGACCTCACACCCCTCGACCTCGACGGCGTGGGTCACCTCGTCGTCCTCGCCGCGCACCCGGACGACGAGACCCTCGGCGCTGCCGGGCTCGTAGGCCGGGTCGCCGCATCGGGCGTGCCGGTCACGGTCGTCGTCGCGACGGACGGCGACGCGTCGCACCCCGCCTCGCCCACGTGGACCCGTGACGACCTCGTCCGGGTGCGCCGCGCCGAGCTCGTCGCTGCGCTCGCGGCCGTCGCCCCGCGGGCCGCCGTGCACCTCCTCGGCCTGCCCGACGGTGGGCTGCGCGAAGCCCCCGATCAGCTGCACCGGGCACTCGACGCCGTGCTCGACGCCGTGCTCGACGGCGTCCTCGCGGCCGACGCCCGAGCCGTCCCAGAGAGTGGCGTCGGGGCTGCTCTCGGTGCGTCGACCCGAGACTCCGTCGTCCTCTGTGCACCGTGGGCCGGCGACGGCCACCGTGACCACCGGGTCGCCGGTGAGGTGGCGCGAGCGGTCGCGACGGGCCGCGACCTCGACCTCCTCGAGTACCCCGTGTGGATGTGGCACTGGGCGGCGCCCTCGGACCACGCCGTCCCGTGGGATCGCATGGAGCGCCTCGACCTCACGCCGGAAGAGCAGGCCGCGAAGGCTGCTGCGCTCGCCGCCCACCGCTCGCAGACTGCTCCGCTCTCCGCCGAGCCGGGCGACGAGGCGACGCTCGGGCAGGAGATGGTCCGCCACTTCGAGCGCCAGACCGAGGTCTTCGTCGTCACGCGCGCAGCACGCGCCAGCGACGCAGCCACCCTCCCGCAGAGCTTCTTCGACGACTTCTACTCGGGCCGGTCCGACCCGTGGGGCTTCGAGACGCGCTGGTACGAGGAGCGCAAGCGCGCCGTCACGCTCGCGTCCCTGCCGAGGCAGCGCTTCACCTCGGGCCTGGAGATCGGGTGCTCGACCGGGGTGCTGACGGCCGAGCTCGTCGGACGCTGCGACGCGCTCGTGGCCGTCGACATCGCGGCCGCACCTCTCGAGGCCGCGCGCGACCGGGTGGGAGATCGGGCGACCTTCCTCCAGCTCGCGACGCCGCACGAGTGGCCCGCGGGCCGCTTCGACCTCGTGGTGCTGTCCGAGGTCGGCTACTACTACGGGTCGGACGACCTCGACGCGCTGCTCGACCGCGTCGTCGGATCGCTCACCGCCGACGGGGTCGTCGTCGCGTGCCACTGGCGCCACCCGGTGGCCGAGTACCCGTCCAGCGGCGACGCCGTGCACGCCGCGATCGCCGCGCGCAGCGACCTCGCGCGCCTCGCCCGGCACGACGAGGCGGACTTCCTCCTCGACGTCCTCGTGCGCCCGCCGGCCGTGTCCGTCGCCGCACGGGCAGGCCTCGCATGACCGCGCCGCTCGACGAGGTCGACGCGGTGGCCGTCGTCGTCCCGGTGCACGACGAGGAGCGCCTTCTCGAGGCCTGTCTCCATGCGCTCGAGGCGGCCGTCGACGCGGCGTCGGGTGTCGTCGACGTCGCGGTGGTCGTGGTGCTCGACGGGTGCACGGACCGTTCGGCCGAGATCGCCGGACGGTTCCCGTTCACGCTGGTGCACCTCGCCGAGCGCACCGTCGGTGCCGCGCGTGCGGCGGGGGTCGACGTCGCGCTCGCCGAGCTGGCAGCGCGTCGTCCGGGCACGAGACGGGCCGCCGTGTGGGTCGCCAGCACCGACGCGGACTCGCAGGTCCCGGCGCACTGGATCACGGAGCACCTGGCCGTCGCGCGCTCCGGGACCGACCTCCTCGTCGGGACCGTGCGCCCCGACTTCCGCGATCTCACGCCCGAGCAGCGCGCGGCCTGGTCGGCGACGCACGTCCCCGGCGTCGCGAACGGGCACGTGCACGGCGCCAACCTCGGGATCCGCGCGTCGGTGTACCGAGCCGCTGGCGGCTACCCGGCGCTCGACGAGCACGAGGACGTCGAGCTCGTCGCGGCCGCCCGACGGGCCGGCGCCCGCGAGGCAGCGACCGACCGGTGCTGGGTCCTCACCTCCGGACGGACGGTCGGCCGCACCCCGGGCGGCTACGCCCGCCACCTGCGCGAGTCTCTGCTCCCCGGCTAGCCCGATGCGCGGTCCAGGCCGCGACCTCCGGACCAGCCGGCAGCGCGGATCAGACGACCGCGTCCCGCGGCGCGACCGGGGTGTCGCCGTCCCGGAGCGGGACGCTGCCGCGCTGACCTCGGCCGTCGGCGATCCCGTCGAGCATGTGCTCGAGAGTGATCTCCGAGCTGTGCCTCGGCGACCAGCCGAGGACGGTGCGGGCACGCGTCGTGGACATGAGCGGGGCGCCCATGCCCATGTCGAGCCACCCGGGGTCGGTGGGGACGAGGTGCGCCTGCCACGCGAGGGACAGGAGGGGCCTGATGACTCTCGGGGAGATCTCGAGGAGCCTCCCGTGGTCGACGAGCTGGGCGAGGTCGTCCGCGTAGAGCACGGGGTCGCCTGCGATGTTGAACGCGCCGCCGGCCCGGTGGGTCACCGCGAGGACGTAGGCGCGGGCGACGTCCTCGGCGTGGACCACCTGGAGTCGCAGCCCGGTCGGGAGCGGGATGATCGGCAGGCGACCGGGACGCAGGAGCCCCTGCGGCACCCACGAGCCAATGAAGTACCGCACGATCTCGGCACCCGCGTCGCGCTGGAAGATGAGCGCGGGCCGCAACCGGGTGACGACCACCTCGGGGTGCGCCACCTCGAACCAGTCGAGGACGCGCTCCTGCGCCACCTTGTCGACGCTGTAGTGCGACGTCTCGACACCGCCGCGGTGCCACGACTCGTCGCGCGGTTCGTCGTCCTGCACGGGGGAGTAGGCCCCGACCGACGACGCCGCGACGAGGTGCCCGACCCCGGCGCGGGCGCACGCCCGGGCGACACGCGTGGTGCCGTCGACGTTCGTGCGCCGCAGGAACGTGCGGTCGTGGTTGGGCTGGAGGATCCACGCGAGGTGGATGACGGCGTCGGCTCCCTCGAAGAGGTCCGCCAGCTCGTCGACGACCTCCTCCTCGCCTGCGTCGATGACCTCCTCGCGGCCGATGTCGAAGCGTGCCCACTCCGCGGAGGAGTAGGGCTCGACATGCTGGTCGGGGAGGCGACGGGCGATCCCGAGCACGGACGTCACCGAGGGCTCGGCGTCGAGCGCCCGGAGCACGGCCGTGCCGGAGCTGCCTGTCGCCCCCACGACCACGACCCTCATGCCGTCGGGGCTCCTGCCGACGCCTCAGCGGCTGGCTGCGAGGCCGGCATCGTGGGGTCGAGGACCACCTTGATGCACCCGTCCTCTTTCTTCTGGAAGGTCGAGTACGCGGCGGGCGCGTCCTCGAGCGAGACGCGGTGGGTGCGCAGGTCGAGCACGCCGAGCGGGTCGAGCACGTCGGCGGCGAGCGGCAGGACGTCGTCGATCCACCGCTTGACGTTGGCCTGGCCCATCCGCAGGGTGAGCTGCTTGTCGAACATCTGCATCATGGGCATGGGGTCGACCGCGCCACCGTAGACGCCCGAGATCGAGACCGTGCCACCGCGTCGCACCACCTCCATCGCGGTGTGCAGGGCGGCGAGGCGGTCGATGCCCAACTTCTTGATCATGGGCTTGGCGAGCGCGTCGGGCAGGAAGCTCGCGCCGAGCTGGACGCCCTTCGCGAGAGGCGACCCGTGCGCCTCCATGCCGACGGCGTCGATGACGGCGTCCGTCCCGCGGCCTGCCGTGAGCTCGCGGACGGCCTCGGCGACATCCTTCGTGGTGCGCAGGTCGATGGTGTCGATGCCGTGCCGGCGCGCCATCTCGAGGCGTTCAGGGACCCGGTCGACCGCGATGACCTGCTCGGCCCCGAGGTGCCGGGCGATGCGTGCGCTCATCTGGCCGATGGGCCCGAGGCCGAGGACGGTCACCGACCCGCCGGGCGGGATGTCGGCGTACTTCACGGCCTGCCACGCGGTCGGCAGCACGTCGGAGAGGTAGAGGTAGCGCTCGTCGGGCGACCCGTCGTCGGGCACCTGGACGGGACCGTAGTGCGCCTGCGGGACGCGCAGGTACTCCGCCTGCCCGCCGGCGACCTGGCCGTAGAGCTTCGTGTAGCCGAGGAGGGAGGCCCCGGTCCCCTGGTCGCGCACCTGGGTGGTCTCGCACTGGCTCTGCAGCCCGCGGCTGCACATCCAGCACGACCCGCACGAGACGTTGAAGGGGACGACGACACGGTCGCCCGGGCGGATGTGCGTCACCCCGGACCCGACCTCCTCGACGATGCCCATGGGCTCGTGGCCCAGCACGTCGCCGGCGTCGATGAACGCGCCGAGCACCGTGTAGAGGTGGAGGTCCGAGCCGCAGATCGCGGTCGACGTGATGCGGACGATCGCGTCCGTCGGCTCCTGGATGGTCGGGTCGGGGACGTCGACGACCTGGACGTCCTCCTTGCCCTGCCATGTCAGCGCGCGCATCAGGCGACGCCGGACGAGACGCGGGCGGACGTACGGAGGGGCGTGCTCAAGGGATCGTGCTCAGTCATGCATGCACCTGCTTCGTGTGTCGAGACCCGTTCCGGTAGCGGTCACGTCAGAGGTGACCGGGGTGGAAGGCCTGTTCGTAGACGGACGCCGCTTGCTCGACGCACTCCTGGGTCACCAGCGCGACGGGCTGCGGGTCCGCGATCAACGGTTCGGAGTCGCACCCCCGCCCGACGACGTCCCCCGTGAGCAGCCATCCCGCGTTGCGCGGACGGACCCACAGGTGGGTGTACTGGCACAGCTGTCGTGCGATCCACTGGTCCTCGGGCCGGTCCCACCAGGGCTCCGGCGTGAGAGGGTTCGCGGCAAGACCGGGCAGGTCGCAGCCGCTCTCCTTGTCGTGGCTCCCCGTGCGGGCGTCGATGACCGGCCCGGGGCTGTACCGCAGGTAGAGCGGACCGATCTCGCGCTGGAGAGCGGCGATCTGGTCCAGGTCGATCATCCGGGGCACGTCCTCGAGCCCTGGTGGTACGTCGATGGTGCCGGCGCTCCCGGCCTTCAGCGTGTCGCTCATGATGTCCTCCCGAGAACCGCACCGAGAGAACCACCGTGCCCCCTCGACGCCGAACGCGCATCTCGAGGAGCGGACACGCCGGCGAGCCGCCGACCGGGTGAGGCCTCAGCCCTGGGCGCTGACCCCGAGAGCCTGCACGACGGTCCCGCCCATGTGCGCCTCGCCCGCGGCGAAGACGTCACTCCCGATGAGGACGCGACCCTCGCGGGTCACCTGCTCGGCGGCGCGACCGTCGTCGTACTGGGCGGTGAAGCCACCGGAGAAGCTCACGTTGTACAGGGAGACCGGGACGCCGTCCGCGTCGGTCACCCAGGCGGCGCACCACGTGCACACACGCTCGGGGTAGCGCGCACTCGGGACGGTGAGCGTCCCGCAGACGGGGCAGGCAGCCGTGCCCGCAGGCGTGCCCAGGCCGCGCTGGGCGGTGAGCCGACCGAGCCGCGAGAGGTCGATGCCCCGCATGCCCGGCCAGCCGTGCACCGCGAGCGACCACTCGCGCGGGATGAAGCGCGTGCCGTGCCGTGCGCCGAGGAGCGCTCCGGCGATGGCCGCGACCGTGTCGGTGTCCCCGCCGATGCGCACCGCCCGGTGCAGGGCGTCCGGCAGGTGCGAGACCGTCGCGTCGTACTCGGTGAACTCGCCGGCCGAGAAGAACGGCGAGCGACGGATCGCGTGCCACGCCGCCTGGAACGCCGTGACGGTGAAGCCGTTCGTCCGCAGGTCGGCAACGGGCCGCGCGAGCTCAGCGTCCGCGATCCACGCCTCCCACTGCCCCCGGCGGTCCGCCGGGATCAGGTCCAGGCCCGCACGGACGTCGAGCCGCGACTGGGTCACCGCGACCCGGATCGCCTCCGACCACAGCACGCAGGACTCCGCCGCCAGCGGGTCCGTGTGCGTCAGCTCCGCGACGGCGCGCGCCGCACGAGCGGTGCGCTCGCGGTCGTCGAGGGCGACGAGCCCGACGACGCCCGTGCGCATGAGCGCCCCGTTGCCCGCAGTCTTCTGGGTCTTCTCGTGGAGGACGGCGGACGCCGTCGTGAGCCGCTCGGCGGCCGTGCCCGGGAGGGTCGCTGCCGTGCGCAGGACGCTGGCCGTCTGCGTGCCGACGTCGCTCGCGCCGTCGGCGAGCCACGCCTCGAAGGCTGCCGCGATCTCGTCGAGCTCGCCGGCGCTCACGAGGCCGGCACCGCGCTCGCTCACGCGCGCGATGCACACGGCCATCTGCGTGTCGTCGCTCCACTCGCCCGGGGCGTAGGGGCCGAGGCCGCCACCGGTCATCTGCGCCTCGCCCTCGGGCGGCCACGCGAACTCGTACGGGACACCGAGCGCGTCGCCGCACGCCTGACCCAGGAGCACGCCGGACGCGCGGTCCAGCACCTGCTGGTCGAGGGGGTCGGTGGCCATGACTGAAGATTACTCGTGCGACCTGCCGGAACCGTGTGGGATCTGCGGGTGACCGGTGGGGGATCTCGTGATCCGCGACTCATGTTCGGCCCCCTCGTGCCGATGGATGGGGCATGCAGCACGACGTCGACACCCCGGTGAGCGTGATCCGTCGCGCACCCCGCAGGATCCGCCCGTGGACCGCGGTCCTCTTCGCCCTCGAGGTGGCGGTCGTCGTCGCGCTCGTGGTCTTCTCGTGGGTCAGCGGTTCCTGGACCTGAGCGGTACCTGACCAGCGCGGCTGGTTGACCCCCGAGCTCGGGCACTCGTCTCGAGATCGGGCGATCGAGCGCCCGACCTGGAGACAAGTGCCCGAGGTCGACGGACCCGACCGCTCAGCGCGTACCGCTCTCCGTCGCCGCGACCGCAGCGCGTCCTGCCTCCAGGCGGGCCACCGGCACGCGGAACGGTGAGCACGAGACGTAGTCCAGGCCCACCCCGTGGAAGAACGCGATCGACTCCGGGTCGCCGCCGTGCTCCCCGCACACTCCCATCGTCATGTCCGGGCGGACGGCGCGCGCCTTCTCCACGGCGATGCGCACGAGCTCCCCGACCCCGCTCGCGTCGATCGTCTCGAACGGCGACACCGTGAGGACACCGTTGGCCGAGTACGTGGGGAAGAACGCCGCCTCGACGTCGTCGCGCGAGAAGCCCCACGTGGTCTGTGTGAGGTCGTTCGTGCCGAAGGAGAAGAAGTCCGCCGCGGTGGCGATGCGTCCCGCGGTGAGTGCCGCACGCGGCAGCTCGATCATCGCGCCGACCGGTATGTGCAGCTCGACGCCCTCGGACCGGGCGACCTCGGCGACGATCGCCTCGGCCTGGTCGCGCACGAGGTGCAGCTCCATGACCGACGCGACGAGCGGGACCATGATCTCGGCGTGCGGGTCGCCGCCGGCCTTGATCCGGTCGGCCACCGCGTGCGCGATCGCCCGGATCTGCAGCCCGAAGAGACCAGGCAGGAGCAGACCGAGACGCACGCCGCGCAGCCCGAGCATCGGGTTGGCCTCCCGCATTCGCCCCACGGCCGCGAGCAGGGACACGTCGTGCGCGTCCGGCTCGCCCGCCGCCTGGGCGAGCGCGACCTTGACGGCGAGCTCGGTGTAGTCCGGGAGGAACTCGTGCAGCGGCGGGTCGATGAGCCGGATCGTGCACGGGAGCCCGTCCATCTCGGCGAGCAGCGCCGTGAAGTCCTCACGCTGGAGAGGCACGAGCGCGTCCATCGCCGCGCTGCGCGCGTCGTCGTCCTCGGCGAGGACGATGCGCTCGACGAGCACGCGGCGCTCGCCGAGGAACATGTGCTCGGTACGGCACAGGCCGATGCCCTGCGCGCCGAGGGAGCGGGCCCGCTGGGCGTCGTCGGCGTTGTCCGCGTTGGCGTGGACGTGCAGCCGGCGCACGTCGTCGGCGTGCGTGAGGAGGCGGTCCACGGCGCGGACGAGGTCGGTGACGTCCTCGTCGTCCGCGGCGGCCTCGAGCGTCGCGTCCAGCCCGTCGTGGAGGTAGCGCACCACGGGCGAGGCGACCACGGGCACGTCGCCGAGGAACACCCGGCCGGTGCCGCCGTCGATCGCGATGAGCTCGCCCTCCTTCACGGTGCGCCCGTGCACCGTGAAGGCGCGCGCCACCGGGTCGACGTCCAGCTCCTCCGCCCCGACGACGCACGTGAGGCCCATGCCGCGCGCCACGACGGCGGCGTGCGACGTCTTGCCGCCGCGTGACGTGAGGACCCCGACGGACGCGATCATGCCTCCGAGGTCGTCGGGGTTCGTCTCGCGCCGCACGAGGATGACGTCCGTGCCCTCGGCCGCGCGCGCCTGCGCGGTCGCCGAGTCGAAGACGGCCTCCCCGACGGACGCTCCCGGGGAGGCGGCCATCCCGGTGGTCAGGAGCTCGTTGTCGTGCGCCCCGAACTGCGGGAAGAGGAGCTTGTCGAGCTGTGCGCCGCTGACGCGCGCGAGAGCCTCGTCCAGGGTGATGAGGTGCTCGTCGACGAGCTGGGTCGCGATGCGGAACGCGGCCGCCGCCGTGCGCTTGCCCACGCGGGTCTGGAGCATCCACAGCTTGCCGCGCTCGACCGTGAACTCGATGTCGCACAGGTCCCGGTAGTGCGTCTCCAGGCGGCGCATGGCCAGCTGGAGCTCGCCGTGCGCGGCCGGGTCGAGAGTCGCGAAGTCCTCCAGCGACAGGGTGTTGCGGATACCCGAGACCACGTCCTCGCCCTGCGCGTTGACGAGGTAGTCGCCGTACGTGCCGACCACGCCGGTGGACGGGTCACGCGTGAAGCACACGCCGGTGCCCGACGTGTCGCCGAGATTCCCGAACACCATGGACATGACGGTGACGGCCGTGCCGAGGTCGTCCGGGATGCGCTCGCGGCGGCGGTACAGGCGGGCGCGGTCGGTGTTCCAGGACGTGAAGATCGCCGCGATCGTCAGGTCGAGCTGCTCGCGCGGGTGCTGGGGGAACTCGCGGCCGGCGTGCTCACGGACGATCTCCTTGAACGTCCCGACGAGCGCTTCGAGGTCCTCGGCGGTGAGGCCGACGTCGGAGGAGACCCCGCGCGCGGCCTTCGCGGCGTCGAGCGCGTGCGCGAAGAGGTCCCCGTCGATGCCGAGGACGGTCTTACCGAACATCTGCACGAGGCGCCGGTAGGAGTCCCACGCGAAGCGCTCGTCGCCGGAGAACTCGGCGAGGCCCTGCACGGACGCGTCGTTGAGCCCGATGTTGAGGACCGTCTCCATCATCCCGGGCATGGAGAACTTCGCCCCCGAGCGCACCGAGACGAGGAGCGGTTCGTGGAAGTCGCCGAGCGCGCGGCCGAGGGTGTCCTCGAGCCGGCGGACCGCCATCGTCACCTCGACGCGCAGCTCCGGTGGCAGCAGACCCGTCGCGAGATACGACCGGCACGCCTGCGTCGTGATGGTGAAACCCGGCGGGACGGGGAGGCCGAGGCGGGTCATCTCGGCGAGGTTCGCCCCCTTGCCGCCGAGCAGGTCCTTGAGATCCTTGTGACCCTCGCTGAAGTCGTACACGTACGTACCCACGGCCAGCCTCCCGTTCGCGGGCGGTCACCACGGTGTGACCGCTCCTCCACCCACTCTGGCCCGGGCGGACCGGACAGTCCAGGACGAACGTCACTGTTCTCCAGGCACGAACGGACGCACGTCGCTCAATGAACGGGCTGCGTGGACGGCCTCATGCTGAGCAAGGACCTCAGCACGAGGGAGGGGGTCCACCTAGCCGCGGACGCGCTGCTCGCGAGGCCCACCGCGACGGCTGTGCGGCTACGCCGGGGGGCTCCAACGCCGACTCGACCCTGTTCCTGCGCGAGTGGCGCGCTGAGCGCGCCGAGAAGGCCGCGGTCGACTCCGACGTGCTGGCGATGCCCGACAGCGTCGAGCAGCTCGTGCAGCGCAACGCTGCGCCGCCGGCTCCCGGCAAGACTCTCACGGCCGCGTCGCTTCGACCGTGTAACGCCCGGGCCCCGCTCGGCGCCGGAGGCACACCCGTGCACGTCGAGGCCGTGCGCCGCGGGGACGCGCGTCGCCCTCCGGGTCAGTCGACGAGGCGGACGGGGTCGATGTCGAGGCCGGTGAGTTTGGCGTCGAGGAGTGCGGTGCGCAGGGTGGCGCTGATGATGACGTTGCGGCCGTAGTCGTGGGAGGGGAAGAAGTGTCGGCCGGTGATCTTGCGGGCGGACAGGACCCAGCGGATGGGTTGGCCGTTGGGTCCGAAGGTGGAGGCGTCGGGGTCGAGGACGTCGGGGCGTTCGGTGAAGTGGGCGATGCGGTAGTCGCCGCGGTGCCCGTCGGTGCTGGTGACGACCGCGGGTATCCACTGCACGGCGTCGAGCTCGCCCAGGTGGGCTTGGACGATGTCCGCCATGCGCACGCTGAACAGGCGCACCATCATCGCCACCGCTGGCCAATCAGGGGCGGGCCCGGGCCGACGCCAGTTCCACTCCGTCACGGGTGGGTCGACGAAGATCCCGTCTTTGTCGAGGCGCTCCACAAAAACGCGCCCAGCGGCGGTGGCCGCGGTGAACGCGCTGTAGGAACCGTCGGTGGGGTGGAAGAACGCTGAGGCGGTGTAGTAGCTGGTCATCGGTAGCACTTCCAGTCAGCTGACGAGGCGGACGGGGTCGATGTCGAGGCCGGTGAGTTTGGCGTCGAGGAGTGCGGTGCGCAGGGTGGCGCTGATGATGACGTTGCGGCCGTAGTCGTGGGAGGGGAAGAAGTGTCGGCCGGTGATCTTGCGGGCGGACAGGACCCAGCGGATGGGTTGGCCGTTGGGTCCGAAGGTGGAGGCGTCGGGGTCGAGGACGTCGGGGCGTTCGGTGAAGTGGGCGATGCGGTAGTCGCCGCGGTGTCCGTCGGTGCTGGTGAAGACGGCCGGTATCCATTGCACGGCGTCGAGCTCGCCCAGGTGGGCTTGGACGATGTCCGCCATGCGCACGCTGAACAGGCGCACCGTTGTCGCGGGCCAGTCGGGGGCGGGTCCGGACCGGTCCCAGGTCCATTCAGTGAGGGGCGGGTCGACGAAGATGCCGTCTTTGTGGAGGCGCTCCATGAAGACGCGCCCGCCCGCAGTGCGCGTGAAGTAAGAGCCGTCGGTGGGGTGGAAGAACGCTGAGGTGGTGTAGTAGCTGGTCATCGGTAGCACTTCCAGTAGGAGACTCGCACGATCGTCGGGTCGGCCTTCACAGTGTCGACGACCCACGCGGTGAACAGGTCCAGGAACGCATGCTTTGACGAAATCGACAGCGATAGCCGACGACTTGAGCCCTACCCGCACATCGCCCGTGTCTGCGCTGTCTGAACGGTGCTCGACACGCAGTCGTAGTGCACCAGTAGGGCGGTGGTCGCGGACTCCCTCAGCGCGGCGATCGCCGATCTCGGAGCCAGGTTGGACGGCCGTGCACGTGACCTGACTGTGTACACCGTCACGTCGAGCACGGGCTTTGCGACGTTGGAAAGCGTGCTGGGCAGCTTCATCTCGGCGCCCCCGATGGCGAGCGGCATGACGGCAACGTGTACGACGAGGACGGGGTGACGCCGCTCGGATGGTGGGAGAATCCGATCGCTGACGGACATGCTGGAGCGGCTCCCGTCCGCCATGCCTCTCGACCAGCGACTTCGAACCGCCCACCCCGAGCGCGTACCCTGAGGTCGCCACCGGGACCGGTCGGTGGAGCACGGACGGAAGAGAGCGATGAACCACGACGACGTCGAGGCCCTGCGCCGCGACAGCGCCGCCTGGCGGCTCCTGCGGGCGGACAACGCCGCACTCGTGCTGACGTTCCTCGGACGGGTCTTCATCGAGCAGAACGTCCGCTCCATCGGGGAGACCGAGCTCGTCTCGCTCCTCGACGACGAGCTCTACGCCCTCAACGCCGAGACCGACCCCGCGCCCTACCCACGCCACCCCAAGGCGTACCTCGACGCGTGGGCGCACCGCGACGCCGGTTGGCTGCGCAAGTACTACCGCCCCGGCACGGACGAGCCGCACTACGACGCGACGCCCGCCGTCGAGAAGGCCGTCGGCTGGGTCGCGTCGCTCGCCGGGCGGTCCTTCGTCGGCACCGAGTCCCGCCTCAACACCGTCTTCGAGCTCTTGCGCCAGCTCGCCCGTGGCACCGAGTCCGACCCCGCCGTCCGGCTCGCCGAGCTCGAGTCCCGCCGAGCCCAGATCGACGCCGAGATCGCCCAGGTCCGCGAGGGCCGTGTCACCGTCCTCGACCCCGCCGCCCAGCGCGACCGCTACCAGCAGTTCGCCGCCATGGCCGCCGAGCTCCTCTCCGACTTCCGCGAGGTCGAGGCCAACTTCCGCGCCCTCGACCGTGACATGCGCGAGCGCATCACCGGCTGGGACGGCTCCAAGGGCGAGCTGCTCGAGCAGGTCGTCGGCTCCCGCAACTCCATCGCCGAGTCCGACCAGGGCCGCAGCTTCCACGCCTTCTACGACTTCCTCCTCTCGCGCGAGCGCCAGGAGGAGTTCACCGAGCTCGTCACCAAGGTCCAGTCGCTCGACGCGATCAGCGCCGTCGCCAGCCCCGGGGCCTCGGGCGCCGCGGGCGGACCCGACCGCCGGCTGCGGCGCATCCACTACGACTGGCTCGACGCCGGTGAGCAGACCCAGGCCACCGTCCGCGTCCTCTCGGAGCACCTGCGCCGCTTCCTCGACGACCAGGTGTGGGCCGAGAACCGCCGCGTCATGGACATCCTGCGGAGCATCGAGTCCCGCGCGCTCGCGGTCCGCGACCACGTGCCGCCGCCCGGCACCGACGTCGACGCCGCCCTCGCCACGGAGATCGACGGCGTGGACCTCGACATCGTCCTCCCCATGGAGCGACCGCTCTTCCGCCCGCACACGACGGTCCGCATCGACTCCGAGCACGTGGAGCCGGGCGCGGTCGACTTCGACACGAGCCTGCTGTTCGAGCAGGTCCACGTCGACCCCGAGCGCCTCGCCCTCGGCGTGCGGGAGATGCTCCAGCACCAGGGACAGGTGTCGCTGAGCGACGTCGTCGAGGGCCGACCGCTCGAGCAAGGGTTGGCCGAGCTCGTCACGTACCTCTCGCTCGAGGACCCGCGCTTCGACGTGGTGCTCGACGCGGAGCGCACCGACGAGGTGCGGTGGACCACCGACGACACGGAGCGGGTCGCGACGGTCCCGCGGATCACCTTTGCGCGCACGGGCGCGGCGCCGCCGCCGCAGCCCGCGGCCGCACCCGCACCCGCCCGACCAGCAGCAGCCCCGCCGACCGACAGCGCACCGCAGGAGAACCCATGAGCGAGCAGACGGTCCGCGCCGAGCCGGAGCTGTCGCACGTCGTCACCGCGCTCATGAAGGGCGTCGTCTACCGCGACACGCACGAGCGGCTGTGGCGCGACCTCCTGCACCTGCAGAGCCAGGCGCGGGACTACGTCGCGACCATCGGCCTCACTGTGGTCATCGACGAGACCGAGGGCTACGGCTACCTCCAGGCGCTGCCCGAGGACGACGAGGACCGGGAGGGCACGCTGCGCCTCGTCGCGCGGCGGAGCCTGCCGTTCGAGGTGAGCCTGCTGCTCGCGCTGCTGCGCAAGCGGCTCGCCCAGTTCGACTCCGAGGGCGGTGACACCCGCCTGGTCCTCGAGCGCGAGGAGATCGTCGAGATGCTCCGGGTGTTCCTGCCGTCCACGTCGAACGAGGCGCGCCTCGTCGACAAGGTCGACGTCCACGTGCGGCGCGCGGTCCAGCTCGGCTTCCTCCGCGAGGTCGAGGGCGGGGCGTTCGAGGTGCGCCGCATCCTCAAGGCCTTCGTCGACGCCCAGTGGCTCTCCGATCTCGACGCGCGGCTCGGGGAGTACCTCGAGCACGCCGCGGGCGGCACGCCATCCTCAGGCACCACCACCGCAGGACCACGCGACGCAGGGACGGACGACTGATGCAGGGACTCTTCAGCGCGGTCGAGCTGCACGACGCGGACGCCGACGTCGAGCGTCGCGCCGGCTTCCGGCTCGAGCGCCTCGAGGTGCTCAACTGGGGCACGTTCGACCGGCACACGTGGGGCTTCGACCTCGAGGGGCGCAACGCCCTGCTCACCGGCGACATCGGCTCGGGCAAGTCGACGATCGTCGACGCGATCACGACGCTCCTCCTGCCGGCGAACCGCATCAGCTACAACAAGGCGGCGGGCGCGGAGGCGCGCGAGCGCACCCTGCGCTCCTACGTGGCCGGCTACTACAAGTCGGAGCGCAACGAGGCGACCGGCACGTCGCGCCCCGTGGGGCTCCGTGAGGGCAGCACGTACTCCGTCATCCTCGGGGAGTTCGCCAACCGTGGCTACGACGGCCTCGGCGTGCTCGCGCAGGTGTTCTGGCTCAAGGACGGTGAGCAGGGCCAGCCCAACCGCTTCTACGTCACGGCGACGTCGCGCATGACGATCGCCGAGCACTTCGCCAACTTCGACGGGGACATCAACCTGCTGCGCCGCCGCCTGCGGGAGTCGGGCGCCCAGGTGCGGGACACGTTCGCCGACTACGGCAAGGACTTCCGCCGCATCCTCGGCATCGAGTCCGACCAGGCGATGGACCTCTTCCACCAGACGGTCTCCATGAAGTCGGTCGGCGACCTCAACGAGTTCGTCCGCCACCACATGCTCGAGCCCTTCGACGCCGGACGCTGGACGGACCAGCTCGTCGGGCACTTCGACGACCTCACCCGTGCCCACGACGCGGTCGCGAAGGCGCGCGCCCAGATCCTCCACCTCACGCCGATCGTCGCCGACTGCGACACCCACGCCGACCTCCGGGAGCGGATCGCCGCAGCCACCGCCCAGCGTGACGCGCTGCGCTTCTACACCGCGCACCGCAAGGACGAGCTGCTCACCGCCCGGATCTCCGAGCTGGAGACGGCCGTCGCTGCACGCGAGTCGCGGCTGACGATCCTCGGCGCCGAGGTGAGCTCGCTCGAGTGGGAGCGTCGCCGGCTCGAGCTCGAGCGGGCCGGCCAGGGCGGTGACCGCCTCGCCCAGATCGAGACGGAGATCGCGCGCCTCGACCACCTGCGCGCCGACCGCGAGCGCCGTGCCGGCGAGCACGCCGGCTACCTCACGACCGCCCGCCTCGAGTCGGTGGCCGGTGCCCACGAGTTCGACGCCCGCCGCGAAGAGGCGCACGCGGCGCTCGGCGCGGCCCGCGCCGAGCTCGCCGAGGTCGAGTCCGCCATCGGCGACCTCGACTTCACACTCCGCGACGTCAAGCTCGACAGCCGCGAGCTCAGCGACGAGATCTCGAGCCTGCGCGGCCGCACGACGAGCCTGCCGCAGGGCAGCCTGTCCGTCCGCGCCCGGCTGTGCGCGGACCTCAAGCTCTCGGAGGACGAGCTGCCGTTCGCAGGCGAGCTCATCGCCGTCCGCCCGGAGCACGAGGCGTGGGAGGGTGCCGCCGAGCGGGTCCTGCGCGGCTTCGCGCTCTCGCTGCTCGTCCCGGCCGAGCACTACCCGGCCGTGTCCACGTGGATCAACGACAACCACGTGGGCCAGCGCCTCGTCTACCACCGCGTGCCCGCGCACGTCAGCGGTCGGATCGAGCGGACCGAGCGCGACCGGTGGCCGATGCTCGTCGAGATGCTCGAGATCAAGCAGTCGCCGTTCTACCCGTGGCTCGAGCGCGAGCTCGCCCGCCGCGCGTCCTTCGACTGCGTCGAGACGATGGCCGACTTCCACCTCGCGACGCGTGCGATCACTCCCCAGGGGCAGATCAAGCACTCCTCCACGCACCACGAGAAGAACGACCGCGACCGCATCGACGACCGCAGCCGGTTCGTCCTCGGCTGGTCGAACAGCGCGAAGGTCGACGCCCTCCTCGGGCAGGCCGCCGCGGTGAGTGCTCGCCTCGCCGACCTCGGCGGGCGACGGGACGTGCTCATCGCCCGCAAGGACGAGCTCGTCGACCGCACCCACGCGCTGGGCCGTCTCGAGATGTTCCGCGACTGGACCGAGCTCGACTGGCAGGGAGTCGTCAACGACATCGCCGAGCTCACGGCCGAGAAGCACCGCGTCGAGAACGACTCCGTCGAGCTCGGTGAGATCGCGAAGACGCTCGACGAGGTGGCGCGCCGGGTCGCCGCCCTGGGCGACGAGCGTGACGAGCTCATGGTCCGCAACGGCGGCGAGAAGCATGCGCTCGACGCGGCCCGCAGCCAGCGCGCCGCCGCGCAGTCCGTCCTCGCCGAGGCCCGCCACGGCGTGGTGCAGACGCACTTCACCGCGATCGGCGAGGCGTTCGACACGGTCTTCGCAGCATCCCGTGCAGCAGGTCGCCCCGACGACCACGACGCCGCCGAGCACAAGGTCCGCGAGACGCTCACCGCGACGATCGACACGCTGCACGGCGAGCAGTCGAGGCTCGCGACGAGCATCGCCCGCCAGATGACGGGCTTCAGCAACCAGTTCCCCGTCGAGACGTCCGAGATGGACAACGACGTGCGCGCCGCGGACGAGTACCGGGACCTCCTGCGACGCCTCGACCGCGACGACCTGCCGCGCTTCGAGGAGAAGTTCAAGGACTACCTCAACACGAACACGATCCGCGACATCGCGCAGTTCAGCGCGGAGCTGCAGAAGCAGTCCGAGCTCATCCGCGACCGCATCGACGTCATCAACGACTCCTTGCGCGCGATCGACTACAACCCCGGGCGCTACATCCGCCTCGAGATGCAGGCCACCCCGAACACGGAGGTCCGCGACTTCCGCAGCCAGCTCCGCGACTGCACGGGCGACACCCTCGACGCCGAGGACGGCGAGCAGTACTCCGAGCAGCGCTTCCTGCGCGTCAAGGAGATCATCGAGCGCTTCCGCGGGCGTGAGGGCCAGTCAGAGGCCGACCAGGCGTGGACGCGTCGGGTCACCGACGTGCGCAACTGGTTCGTCCTCTCGGCCTCCGAGCGTGACCGGATCGACGACCACGAGCACGAGCACTACTCCGACTCCGGCGGCAAGTCCGGTGGCCAGAAGGAGAAGCTCGCGTACACGATCCTCGCCGCGTCGCTGGCCTACCAGTTCAAGCTCGACTGGGGCGCGGTGCGTTCCAAGGCGTTCCGCTTCGTCGTCATCGACGAGGCGTTCGGCCGCGGGTCCGACGAGTCGACGCGCTTCGCCCTCCAGCTCTTCCGCAACCTCGGGCTCCAGCTCCTCATCGTCACGCCGCTGCAGAAGATCCACGTCATCGAGCCGTTCATCTCTGCGGTCGGGTACGTCGACAACCCGACCGGGCGCAGCTCGCGGCTGCAGACGCTGACGATCCACCAGTACCGGGCCAAGCGCGCGGAGCACCTCGTCGGGGCGCTCGGGGGAACGGCGCCCGACGCCGCGGTGACCACGACCGGGAGCCTGTGACCAAAGCCCTGTGAAGAGGGGCCGGGTGGCCGTGCTGGTGACTGGGCGAGGAGGTCGTGCTCGGGCGTACTCTGCAGTGAATCGCCCGTTTCGTCACGATCGGGAACGGTGGCGACCTCATCGACACGAGGAGCGGCACTGTGCGCACCACGACCATCGTCACGAGGGTGTCGCTCGCCGCGATCCTCGGTCTCGCTCCGATCGTCGCTCTCGCCGGACCGGCTTCCGCTGCGGTCGCCGTCGACGATGCGTACCTCGTCGACGAGGATGCACCGCTCACCGGTGACGTCCTGAGCAACGACGTCAACGAGGGGTTTCCCGTCACCGCCGCGCTGCTCGCGCCCCCGTCCGACGGCACGCTCACGTTGAGCCCCGACGGGACCTTCACCTATCAGCCCGACGCGAACTTCAACGGCACCGACACCTTCACCTACCAGGCTCTCGACGGGCTCCTGCCGGTCACCGCCGCGACGGTGACCATCACGGTCGCACCGGTCGTCGATCCGGTCGTGGGTGACGCGGACTCCTACTCGACGCCAGGCGGCACACAGCTCACGGTGGGCGCGCCGGGCCTCCTGGCGAACGACGTCAGCCCCGACGGGCGACCGCTCACGGTCGGCACGTCCACCGCGGCCGCGGACGGCACCGTGGCTGTCAGCCCCGACGGATCGTTCACGTACGTGCCGGACGCAGGGTTCCGGGGCGTCGACACGTTCACCTACGTCGTCGACGACGTCCTGACGACGTCAGCCCCGGTGGCCGTGACGATCACCGTCGCCAACGCCGCCCCTGTCGCGACCCCTGAGACCTACGTCCTCGACGAGGACACGACGCTCACCGCCACGACCGTGCTCGCGAACGACTCCGACCCGAACGGCGACCCCTTGAGCGCTGTGCTCGTCGCCGGTCCGAGCAACGGTGTCCTGGACCTGCGGACCGACGGCACGTTCGACTACACGCCGGCCGGGAACTTCAACGGCGTCGACACGTTCACCTATCAGGCCAGCGACGGGACGGACCTCAGCGCCGTCACGACGGTCACCCTGACGGTCGGTCCGGTGGCCGACGCGCCGTTCTTCGCCGCCCCGGTCGTCGCGGCGACCCTCGTCGAGGACACCCAGCTCGTCGGGCAGGCGACGGCGACCAGCCCCGACGGGCTCGCGCTGACCTACGGGATCAGCGCGACGGGAGCCGCAGTGATCGACCCTGCGACGGGCGCCTATGCGTTCACGCCCGCAGCAGACTTCGTCGGTCTCGCGTCGGTCGAGATCACCGCGTGCGACTCGTCAGGCCGGTGCGCACAGCAGGTCGTCAACGTCACCGTGAGCGCGGTAGCCGACGCGCCGGTCGCTGCCGACGCGTCCTACACGCTCTTTCCGGGGGCAGTGGTGGGCTCAACCCTCTACGTGGTGGATGCCGACAACGCCGTCCTCACCTTCAGGGTGGTCGTCGCCCCGCAGCGTGGGGTGGTCACGATCGACGCGAGCACGCGACGGTTCCTGTACACGCCGTCGCCCGGGCCGAGGGACGACGACTCCTTCGTCTACGAGGTGTGCGACCCCGGTGGCCTCTGCGACACGGCCACCGTGTCGATCTCTCCCTACCGGGGTGGGATCCCGCTCAGGCTGTCGATCCTCCATCTGGCGTGCATCGCCTCCGCACCGGACGCCGCCGCCGAGGAGGCGTGTCGCGTCGCCCTCCAGTGCCTGACGTTCCAGCAGACTCCTGCCGAGAACATGGCCTGCTACCAGGCGGCCTTCGACGCCCTGGCCGGTCGGGGGGCTCAGACGGGTGCCGGTGCCCAGGCAGGTTCCGGCGTCGCCGCCGCAGGGTCCGTGGGTGACGAGCTCGCGCTCACCGGCGGTGACGTCGGTTCGCTCGCGCTCGGTGCCGTTGCCTTCGTCGGGCTCGGCGGCCTGCTCGTCACCCACGGGTGTCGTCCACGGGGGCGTCAGCCCATGTGAACGACACCCTCGCCGGACGGCATGAGCTCGTCCTTGGTCCCGCGGATGCAGACGATCGCGACGACCATGCCGACGACGAGCGCGACCGCCGTGGCGATGAACGCGGCGGAGTAGCCGTCGACGAGGGCGTCGAGGCCCATACCGCCGGTGCTGGCGGACGCGTAGACGGACGTGAAGATGGCGAGCCCGATGGATCCGCCGATCTGCATCGCTGCGTTCGTCGCGGCGCTGGCGACACCGGCGTCGTGCGGCTCGACGCCGACGAGCGCGAGGTTCTGCATGGGGACGAACATCATCGCCATGCCGACGCCGAGGAGGGCGAGCGCCGGGAACACCTGCACCCAGTAGCTGCCGTCGACCGTGAGGCGGCTGAGGTAGACCATCGCGACGGCGCCGACGACGGGGCCGATGATCATGATGACGCGCGGGCCGGTGCGGGGGAGCAGCTTCGCGAGGATCGGCGCGACGATGCCGATGACCACGGTGAGGGGGAGTGACGCGAGGCCTGCCTCGAGCGGGCTGAACGCGAGGACGATCTGGAGGTGGAGCGTGAGGTAGAGCATCGCGCCGATCATGACGGTCCCGGCGATCGCCTGGAGCAGGAGAGCGCCGGCGCGGACGCGGTGCTTGACGACGCGCAGCGGCAGGAGCGGGTGTGCCACCTTCGTCTGGCTGTAGACGAAGAGCGCGAGGAGGACGACTCCGCCGCTGATGAAGCCGATGACGTCGGCGTGACCCCAGCCGTGCTCGGCGCGCGTGAAGCCGTAGACGAGCGCACCCAGGCCGAGGATGACGAGGACGGCACCGATCCAGTCGTACGTCTTGTCACCGTCGGCTCGCGACTCGGTGAGGAGGAACGCACCGGCGATGACGGCGATGATGACGACGGGAACGTTGACGAGGAGGCACCAGCGCCAGCTGGCGAACTCGGTGAGGACACCGCCGAGGACGAGTCCGACGCCGGCGCCCGCGCCGGCGATGCTGCCGAAGACGGCGAACGCGGTGATGCGGTCCTTGCCGCCCGGGAACGTCGTCGTGAGGATGGCGAGCGCGGCCGGTGCCATGAGGGCTGCGAAGACGCCCTGGAGCCCGCGGGCGATGATGAGCTCGGTGCCGCTGTGGATGAGGCCGCCGTACCCGGAGGCGATGCCGAAGCCGATCATGCCGACGATGAAGGTGCGCTTGCGGCCCCAGTAGTCGGCGATGCGTCCGCCGAGCAGGAGGAGGGCGCCGAAGGACAGGGCGTACGCCGTGACGACCCACTGGCGCTCGAGGTCCGAGAGGCCGATCGACTCCTGGGCCGCCGGCAGGGCGATGTTGACGATGGTCCCGTCGAGGACGACGACGAGCTGGGTGAGCGCGACGATGACGAGGATCCACCAGCGGTTCTTGGTGGTGGGCTCGTCGTGGGCGTGCGGGGGGTGCTGGGAGAGGGTGGCGGTCACTGAGGGGTCCTTTTCCGGGGCAAGCAAGTATTTGCTTTAGAGACGGTACCCTAAGGGCATGCGAGATGACGGGGTCCAGACACGAGCCAACATCCGTGACGCTGCGCACATCGAGTTCGCTGCGCACGGCCTCGCAGGGGCCCGTGTGGACCGCATCGCGAAGACCGCCGGAGCCAACGTCCAGCGCATCTACGCCTACTACACGGACAAGCTCACGCTCTTCAAGGCCTGCGTGCTCGAGGCCGTCGTGAGCCTCGACGAGGCGATCGGTGACGTCGACGACGTCGTCACGCTCGCGGGTCGGATGTTCGACCACGTTGCCGAGGATCCCGACAACGTCCGGCTCATCACCTGGGCACGCCTGGAGATCGAGGACGACCTCCGGGTGCTCCTCGACGGGACGGACGGCGACCCGCTCCGGCGGGTGCGCGCCCTCTCCGCCGCCGGGCGCATCGACCCGCGGTGGTCGCCCGACGACGTGTTCGTCGGGCTCGTGAGCTTCTGCGAGGCCTGGCGCATCACCTCCGCGCCGACGGGACCGACCGACGGGTCGGTGCTCCACCGTCGCGAGCTCGTCCTTCATCTCGCAGCCCAGCTGCTGCCCGTCGACGAGCAGGCGCCCGCGTCCCCGGCCTGAAGACGAACCGGCGCTGCGCCTGGAAGCTCACCACGAAGAGGACCGCCTCGGTGACGACCTTCGCGAGCAGCAGGCTCGTCCCGGCGTGCGTGAGCGCCGAGATGAGCAAGGCGTTGGCCGCCAGGAGCACGACGACGAGCGCCCAGTAGTGCGCCGCAGCGGGTCCGAGCCGCGTCTGGTGCTCCCGGTCGAACACGAGCCGACGGTTGGCGAGGAAGTTCGCGCCCGAGCTCACCACCCTCGCGCCGACGACCGACCCGACGAGAGACCCCGTCACCGTGTGCAGCACCAGCAGCGCGACCGTGTCGAGCGCGAACGCACCGAGCGACGACAGCGAGAACCGCAGCAGCGGTGCGTAGATCCGCACCGAGTCGGCCACGGGCCGGAAGTGGGACGACGCGTTCTCCTCGAGATAGATCGTCGCGATCTCCACCTCCTCGATGCCGTAGCCGGCTCCCCGGGCGTGCAGGAGGAGGTTGAGCTCGTACTCGAAGCGGTCTCCGGGGACCGACCGCAGCCAGGGCAGCATCGACGCCGGGTATCCCCGCAGGCCCGTCTGGGTGTCCTGGACCGAGACACGGGTGATCGCGCGGAAGAGCGCTCGGGTCGTCGCGTTGCCGACCCGGCTCCGCGTCGGTACCTGTCCCGTGAAGCGACGGGCACCGAGGACCATCGCCGGCCTCGGTGCGCCGTCGGTGTGCGTGCCTCGATCCGTCGAGCCGGAGGGCCGGGTCCGGCCGATCCTCCCGGCGACCCGGAGGATGTCGACGACGCTGTGCTGGCCGTCGCAGTCGGCGCACACGACGTCCTCGCCCGGGTAGACGAGGTCGGCGTGGGCGAAGCCCGCCTTGAGGGCGTAGCCCTTCCCGCGGTTGACCGGCAGGTCGAGGACGAGGCCGCCGAGGCCGCGCACCGCGTCGAAGACCCGCTCGTAGCCCGGACCGCTGCCGTCGTCGACGACGAGGACGCGGAGCTCGGGCGCGGCCGAGCGGACGGAGGCGACGAGGTCGACGAGGCGGTGGTCGGGCTCGTAGGCCGGGACGAGGACGATCATGGCAGCCGCCTCAGCCCGTGACGTAGAGGATGTCGGAGGTGCCGCGCTCCTGGCCCTTGCCGAGCGGGTCGTTCACCAGCTCGCCGTCGAAGTACATGGTCGAGGAGCCGCCGCCGTCGAGGTTGTACGCGGTCGTCGCGCCGAGGCCCTGCATGATCTCGGCGAGCTCCGTCATCGTCACGCCCTCGCTGTACCCGGCGCTGCGCCCGTCGACGACGACGAAGACCAGGTGGTTGGTGTCGATGACGCCGACCGCGGTGCGGGGCTGGTCGCCCTGGATCGAGTGGTTGCCGACGTTCGTGTCGATCTCGACGTCCTCGATGCCGTCGACGATCTCCCCGTCGGCGACGATCGCCGGACCGAAGGAGAGGGTGTTCCACACGCCGTCCGCGACGAGCTCGTCGGCCGTCGTGGTCGTCTCGTCGTAGATCTCGACGGTGCCGTCGGCGTAGAGGGCGAGGCCCTCGCGGGCGCCCTCGTCGCGGTACGCGACGCCGTTGCGCACGACGATGCCCGTGTCTCGGAAGCCGTAGTAGTCGCCGTTGACGGCGAAGACCGCCCCGTTGTCCTCGGCGATCTCGGACGTGGTCTCGGTGATGTTCTCGCCGAACGCGTTCTCCGCGAAGGCCGAGCGCAGCGAGGTGGCGTCGTCGAGGACGACGTCGGCGACGTAGTACGTGACCGTGCTGTCGCCGCTGCCCGTCGTGACGGTCGAGATGGTGATCCCGGCGGCGTCCGACGTGTACGACGTGTCGGTGACGACGGCCTCGGCTGCCGCCGCCGCGTCGTCGGGGGAGGCTGCCGTGCCGGCGGTCTGCCCGGTGACGGCCGCCTCGTAGGCGGCGACGTCCGCGATCTCGACGTGCTCGATGACGTACCGGTCGAGCGCCCAGCCGGTGGTCCCGGTGACGACCATCGCGGCCGCGAGGACCGCGACGAGGGCCTTGCGACGACGGGTGACCGGCCTCTCGGCCGCCGCCGGTGGGGTCTCAGGTAGGGGTGTGGTGTCCATGCCCCTTGTCTACGGAGCGCACGTGAGCCTGGACCCAGGTGACCCTGTGGGCCCGCTGAGAGGTGGTCAGCGGTGGATCGCGCCCAGCTCGCCGAAGACCGCGGTGTTGAGGTCGAACGCGACGCGCGCCTCCTCGGCGACGCGGTCGCGCTCGGCCGCGTCGAACGGCAGGGCGTCGAGACGGGCGCGGTACTCGTCCTTGAAGAGCTTCGGCTTGGGGATCGCGGGGAAGGTGTAGAAGTTCACGGCGTCGTCCGCGACACCGTAGGACCGCTGGAGGATCGCCTTGACGGCGAGTCCTCCGGAGAGGTCGCCGAGATAGCGGGTGTAGGCGTGGGCCACGTATCCGCCGACCCCGGTCCCCGCGACCGACCGCAGGCGCTCGGCATACCGGAGGGTCGCCGGGAGGACGCGGACCTCGTCCCTCCATCCAGGGCCGACGAGGACCGTGAGGTCGGCCTCGAGAGCGGCGACGCGGGGGAGCTCGTCGAACACGATCGTGGCGCCGGCGGGGTCCGCCCGGACGAACAGCTCGGCTTCCTCGAGCGCGGTGTAGATGGTGTGGTGCTGCGTGGCCAGGTCCGCGTAGGCGGCGACGTCGAGCTCCCCGGCCATGAGTCGACCGATGAAGGACGTGCCCTCGGCCTGCTCGTGCTGGGTGCGTGTCGCGGTGCGCAGGTGGACGGAGAGCGGTTCGCTCGCGAGGGCGCTCGGGTCCAGTGTCGGTGCGGTCATGGGTGCTCCTCGGAAGCGGGTCGGACGATCTCGGGGGTGGTCGGGCATCTGGGCGTCACGGTATCTGACGGTCTGTGAGAAAACTAGGAGGTGGCTGCGATGTGGTCATCGGACCGGCACGATCATCGGGGCACCGGTGCGCGGATGGTCGAACACGTCGACAGGACATCCGTAGACCTCGCTGAGCAGCTCCGCGGTGAGGACGTCGCGCGGAGCGCCCGCCGCGGCGACCCCGCCACGCGAGAGCACCGCGACCCGGTGCGCCCACGCAGCCGCGAGGCTGAGGTCGTGGAGGACGACCACCACGCCGCGGCCCGCGTCGGCGAGACGCCGTGCCTCGCGCAGCACGAGCTCCTGGTGCCGCAGGTCGAGGGCGGCCGTCGGCTCGTCGAGCAGGACGACCGGGGTGTCCTGGGCAAGGACCCGGGCGAGCGCGACCCGTGCGCGCTCGCCGCCGGACAGCGTGGTGAACCGGCGGTCGGCGAGGTGCGAGACGTCGCACGCCTCCATCGCCGCGCGCACCACGTCCTCGTCGCGGTCCGCTGCGTCCGTGCCTGCCCACGGCGACCGACCCATGGCGACGACCTGTGCGGCGAGGAAGGGGAACGAGAGCGTCACCTGCTGGAGGAGGACCGAGCGCCGCCGGGCGAGCGTCGGCGCAGTCCACGAGGCCAGCGGGTTCCCGTCGACGAGCACGGTGCCCGCCTCCGGCCGGACGTCGCCCGCGAGCGCGGCGAGCAGGGTCGACTTGCCGGCCCCGTTGGGTCCGAGAAGCGCGAGCAGCTCGCCCGGGCGGACCTCCAGGTCGACGTCGTGCAGCACCCGGGCGCCGCCGAGGCGCACGGTGACCCCGCGCGCCTCCATGAGTGCAGGCACGGTGCGGGTGGCGAGGGTGTCCACCGGCGCGCTCATGCCCAGCCGCCCTGGCTCGCGCGGGCGCGGCGGAGCAGCCAGAAGAAGAACGGCCCGCCGACGAGCGCCGTGAGCATCCCGAGGGGAAGGTCCGCGCCGTCGACCGCCGTCCGGGCGACGAGGTCGGCGACGACGAGGACGAGCGCCCCACCGAGAGCCGACGCCGGGAGCAGCGTGCGGTGACCCGGCCCCGCGACCATGCGCACGAGGTGCGGGACCACGAGCCCGACGAACGCGACGATGCCGGTGAACGCGACGCTGGCGGCCGTGAGCAGCCCGACGAGGACGATCGCCACCTGGCGCAGGCGCTCGACGTCGACACCGAGGTGGTGCGCCGCACGCTCACCGAGAGCGAGGAGGTCGAGCCTGCGCGCCAGGAGCACCGAGCCGAGGATGCCGAGGATCGCGAAGGGCAGCACGATCCGGACCGCTGCCCAGGTGGCCCCGTTGAGGGAGCCGAGCTGCCAGAAGACGATCTGCTCGCGCGCGCCGGTGTCCGCGACGAAGGTGAACAGGGCGATGAGACCGCCGGCGAACGCGTTGATCGCGACACCCGTGAGCACGAGCGTGACCACCTCGGTGCGACCGTCGGAGCGAGCGAGCACGTAGACGATGGCCGTCGTGGCCAGCCCGCACGCGAACGCGGCAGCGGCGACGGCCCAGCCGCCGGCCGCGGCCCCGCCGAGGACGATGACCCCGCTCGCGCCCACCGCAGCACCTGCCGAGACGCCGATGACGCCGGGCTCGGCGAGAGGGTTGCCGAACACGCCCTGCATGAGCGCGCCCGCGCAGCCGAGGCTCGCGCCGACGAGGACCGCGAGCACCACCCGTGGCATCCGCACGAACCACAGGACGCTCTCGCCCTGCGGGTGCGCCGGGAGCGGACCGAGATCGAGCCCCGCGCGGTGGAGGATCGAGCCGACCACCTCGGCCGGGCTGATCGCGACCTGGCCCACGCCCACCGCGACGATGCTCGCGACGACGAGCGTGGCGGCGAGCCCGCCGACGAGGAGGTCGCCGCGCCCGAGGTGCGGGTCGCGCCGGCCGGGCGCGGTCGCCGTGGCAGGACAGGACACCCCAGCCGGCGAGCGCTCCGCGGCGGCGGCGGCGGAGCCCGAGCCCGAGCCCCGCCCGGCGGTCCGGGCCGTCATGCGCCGGCCGTCCGGGCATCGGCCTCGTGGACGGCGTCGGCGAGGGCGCGCAGGGTCGCGCCGGTCCGGGGCCCGAAGGTGAGGAGGTTCGTGTCGGCGGCGGTGACGACCGCCCGGTTCTCGCCGGCGGGGGTCTGCGCGATGCCCGGCACGGCGAGCAGCCCGTCGACGCCGTCGACCGACGCGAGACCGCCCTCGAGCAGGAGCAGCACGTCCGGTGCGGCGCTGACGAGCGCCTCCGAGGTGATCTGCGTGAAGGGCCGCTCGAGGCCCGCCTCGGTGCCGGCGTCGATGCCGCCGACTGCGGCGACGAGCTCGTCGGCACCCGAGCCGGGACCGCCGAGCAGGGCGACGGCGCTCCCGCGCAGGTAGAGGAACGCGACCCGTGGCGCGGCGTCCGCGCTGGTGGGGACGGCTGTCGCGCGGGACGTCGCCGCGTCGATGTCGGCCGTCGTCCGTGCTGCGAGTGCGCGACCGGCAGCGGGGACGCCGAGAGCTGCGGCGACCGCCTCGATCTGGTCGCCGATCCCGTCGAGGGTGCGGGTGGGGTCGAAGAACACGACGGGGATGCCGGCGTCGCGCAGCTGTGCGAGGACCTCGGGCGGGCCGATCGTCGTGTCGGTGAGGACGACGGTCGGGTCGAGGTCGAGGACCGCCTCGGCGGAGAGGCTGTGGCCGCCCACGGTGACGAGCGGGAGTGCTGCCGCCTCGGGGAAGCCTGTCGAGGTGTCGCGGCCGACGACGTTCGCGCCCAGGCCGAGCGAGAAGACCGTCTCGGCGAGGGTGCCGTAGAGGTCGACCGCCAGGATGCGGCTCGCGTCGTCGATCGTCACGTCGACCCCGTCGACGGACCGCACGGTGACGGGCAGGTCGGGGACGGGCGTCGGCGAGAGGGGGTCGATCGGGATGTCGGACGCTACGTGCACCACGCCTGTGGTGGCCCCGGACATGTCTGCTCCGTCGACGGCGGTGGGAGTTCCGCAGGCCGCGAGGAGCGCGACGAGGACGCCGGCGAGGAGCGGGGCGCTCGACCGGCGTGGTCGTGCTGCGTCGGTTCGGCCGGAGGTCGCCCGGGGCGTCGTGTGGTGCAGGTGCATGGGTGTCCAGGTGTGTGCGGGAGATGACGTAGTGCGGGTCGGCGCGCCTGGCGGGGCGTGACGAGGTGCGTCAGTGCTGGTGACGAGGATGCGGGCGCGGCTCGATCGATCTGACGGTCGGCCAGACGACCATTCAAGAGTAAGGATAGCCTTAGATTAGACAGGCGAACCTAACTTGGCTACCGTGCCTCCTGATGAACACTCAGAAGAGGCCACGGCGCTCGCCGAGCCGCCGCGCCGCCGGCGTCCTGGCCACGCTCGTGACGACAGCAGGGCTCACCGTCCTGCCGCTCGCGTCCGCCTCGGCGACGACCTCCGCCGAGCCGGACGCGACGATCGGTGACATCGCCGTCACACCCACCTCTGGTCTGCCCGAGGAGGGCGCCGTCGTCACGGTCACCGGTACGGGCTTCGACACGACAGCCGGCATCTACGTCGCCGTCTGCGTGGACAACGGACCGGGCGTCAAGCCCTCGCCCTGCATCGGGGGCGTCGACACCACGGGGGCCGGCGGAGCGACCTGGATCTCTGACACCCCACCGTCGTACGCCGAAGGGCTCACGCAGCCGTACGGACCCGGTGGCTCCTTCGCGCTCGACCTGCCCGTACCGATGGTGGACCCCGTCACCGGGACCGACTGCCGGGTCGTCACCTGCGCCGTCACGACCCGCTACGACCACCTGCGCGGCGAGGACCGCGGAGCCGACAACCTCGTCCCGCTGACCTTCGGCGGCGAGAGCGGCACGACGGTGCCCGACGAGACGGCGCCCGCGACCACGCCCGCCGAGGCACCCGACCCGACCGGCGCGACGACCGACACCACCGTCGACCCGGCCGCGACCACCGTCGACGACCCGACCGGTGCCGACGGTGGGTCCGCCGCCGAGCCGAGCGACGGTGGCACGGTGACGCCGCTCGCGGTCGCCGCCGGCACGGTGGTCGTCCTCCTCGCAGCCACGCTCCTCGTCACCAGTCGTCGACGGGCAGCCGCACGGTCGCTCGCGGCCGAGCGACCCTCGGCCCACGACGACTCCTGAGCTCGCCGAAGACCACTCCTCCCGCACCTCCCTGCACGGCTGACGCTCCCTCCTGACGTCAGCCGCCGCCCTCCCCTGCCGTCAGCCAGCTCACCACCGGCCTCTCGCCGCCCGTCATCGGCCCGCCCCCGGGCCAGCAAGGAGTCACCCGTGCTCACTCGTCATCGCGAACCAGGGCTCGCCCTCGGTCGTGCCGCACCTCGCGCCCTGCGCGCCCTCGTCGTCGGTGTGGTCGGTGCGCTCCTCGCGCTCGGCAGCGTCGTCGTCCCCACGCAGACCGCTCTGGCCGAGCCCGCAGGGCCGGTGCTCACCGTCTCCGGCGGGCAGGGCCTCGACCCGGCGGTCGCGAGCACCGTCACCGTCAGCGGCACCGGCTTCGCCGGCGCGCTCTCCTCCGAGGGCCTCTACCTCGTGATCGGGACCGCCGACGCCTGGCCGGCGGGCACGGCACCCAGCGCAGGGGGCTTCCCCGTGCAGTCCTGGCTGCGGCCCACCTCGATCACGCCGGAAGGCTCGTTCACGACGACGCTCACCATCCCCGCCGGGACGTTCACGGACGGCACCCACCTCGTCGGAGCCTTCTGCGCGCACGCCTGCTCGATGACCGACAGGTCGCTCGACGCACGGTCCGAGGGGATCACCTTCGTCACGCCGGCACCCACGCCGGACCCCACACCCGAGCCGACGCCCGATCCCGAGCCGACGCCCGACCCGGAACCGACCCCTGACCCCGAGCCCACGCCGGAACCCACCCCGACCCCGGAACCGACCCCGGTCTACACCCCTGCGGTCACGGTCTTCGAGGCCGACGGGACCACGCCTGCGGGCGCCGTCGTCGAGGGTGACGAGATCGTCGTGCGCGGCTCCGGGTTCGACCCGGCGAGCAACGTCGGCACGCGCCCGCCGGCGCCGGGCGTCCCCGCCGGCGTCTACGTGGTGTTCGGCAGCTTCTCCCCGACGTGGCAGCCCTCGCAGGGCGCGGCGAGCGCCGCGCGCAAGGTCGGTGACCAGCGGTGGGCGATGACGGACGCATCCTTCACGTCCAGCGCGGTCGCCCCGTACCAGTCGTCGATCGCCCCCGCCCGCGTCGTCCTCGGCACGGACGGCGCCTTCACCGCTCGCCTGACCGTCACCTCCCCGGCCGTCCTCGCGGCGGACGGTGTCTACGGCGTCTACGTCTATCCCGCCGGCGGCCCCGTGAACGCGGCCCAGGAGCTCTCCGCGCCACTGACCTACCAGGCGGCACCGACTCCCGACCCGGACCCGACCCCGACTCCCGACCCGACCGCTCCGACGCTCACGGTCGCACCGGCGACCAACCTCGACCCCGCGGTCGCGAACACCGTCACGGTCTCCGGGACCGGCTTCGCCGAGGCTCTCGCCCCCTCTCACCAGGGTCTCTACGTGAACGTCGGCCCCGTCGGGTTCTGGCCGGCGGGTTCCGCCCCGGCCGCGTCCGGGTGGCTGGTGAGCGCCTACCTGCCCAAGGCGTCGATCGCAGCCGACGGCTCGTTCAGCACCTCCCTGACGATCCCCGCCGGCGCAGCCACCGCAGGGACCGGCTACGAGGCGACGGCCTTCTGCGCCCACGCCTGCTCGGGGAGCGTCCGCGCGCTCGACGCCCGGTCCGCACCGATCACCTTCGCGACGGTCGGCACCGAGCCCGGCGGCACGCCGGGTGTGCCCGGTGCCCCCGGCACCCCGGGCTCCCCGGTCCCCACGACGGGCGCGGCCGAGCTCGACGGGATCCTCGCGAGCGGGAGCGTCGTCCCCGGCCAGCAGGTCACGATCGTCGGGCGGGGCTTCGCTCCGAACGAGCAGGACATCGTCCTCGAGCTCCACTCCGACCCGGTCACCCTCGCGACGGGCCTCACGGCCGACGCGCTCGGCGTCGTGCGGTACACGGTGACGATCCCGGCGGGCACGCCTGCGGGCCGGCACACGCTCTTCCTCATCGGTGCGACCCACACCGTCTCGGTGCCTGTCCTCGTGGCGGAGCCGGTCCCGGTCTGCGTCGCCCGCACGGTCTCGGGGGCGAGCCTCACGTGGGGTGTCAAGGAGGCGTTCCGCTCCTACGTCACCGGGTCCATCGCCAACGGGTCGATCAGCTCCTCGGGCGTCACCGGCACCGGGCCGTTCACCTGGTCCGGTGGCACGGGAACATACAACACGGAGGACACCGTGGGCCGGGCCTCGTTCTCGGGATCGGTGACGTTCTCCGGGCACGGGGGAGTGCTCGACGTCCAGGTGTCGAACCTCAGGGTGCAGGTGAGCAGCGCATCGTCGGGCACGCTCGTCGGTGACATCCGGACCGGTGACACGACCCGTGCCGGTATCGCGATCGCCTCGCTGAACCTGGCCGCCGGGGCGTCCGACGCGTCGTCGGGCCGGGTGTCCTGGTCGGGCGTCCCCGCGACCCTGACCGCGACGGCCGCCGCCGCGTTCGAGGGCTTCTACGCCGCGGGCGAGGCGATGGACCCCGTGTCCTTCGTGCTGCCGCTCGGCGCGACGACCGACTGCACGGCGGCCTCCGGTGCGAACATCGCGAAGTACCAGGGCGGGGCTCCCGGTCTGGCGACCACGGGCGCGGACGTCGGCACCCTCGTGGGCGGAGCGTCGCTCATGCTCCTCCTCGGTGCCGCCCTCGTGGCACGGTCCCGCCGGAAGGCAGCCGTGCCCGCCTGAACCATCCGACCTCATCCGGCCACGGGCGGGCAGGACACCTCGCGCGCCGAGGAGTTCTGCCCGTCCGTGCGCGTGGGCCCGGACCGCGGCCGGCTCGTGCTGAGGGATCCACGGGTCACATGAGTCAAAGGTCATGGGTCACCCTGACGAGGCCGGTCTAGCGTGGAATTGTCCTAGCAATGTTGCTGAACAGTCAGATCAGAGGCGATCGTGAGCGCTGTCCATCCCGAGGCACGCACCGTGACAGGTGCGTCCGTCCGTTCGTCCGACCTGCGCCAGGCCAGCGCACCGGGAGGTGACCGCAGCGCCTCGCCCGGCTCGGCCCCGCACCGGACTCGTGCCACGCTCCGCGCCGCCACCCTCCTGGGTGTGGCCGCACTGACCCTCACAGGGTGCGCGTCGTCGTCGACCTCGGAGGGCGCGGCCCACTCGGGCGGCGAGGCGAACCTCGTGCTCCCGGACCTCAGCACCGTCACGATCATGGGCGGCGGGTCCGGCCGGACCCTCCTGCTCGTCGGGCTGCTCGTGTGCGCGCTCGGCATCGGCTTCGGCTTCGTCGGCTACCAGCAGCTCCGCCGCCTCCCCGTGCACCAGACGATGCGCGAGATCTCCGAGCTCATCTACTCCACCTGCAAGACCTACCTGGTCCAGCAGGGCAAGTTCCTGCTGATGCTCTGGGTGTTCATCGCGGCGATCATCGTCGTGTACTACGGGTTCCTCGTCGAGCTCGAGTGGGGTCGGGTCGCGATCGTCATCGCGTTCAGCCTCGTGGGCATGGGTGGCTCGTACGCGGTCGCGTGGTACGGGATCCGCGTCAACACCTTCGCGAACTCGAGGGTGGCGTTCGCGTCGCTGGACGGCAAGCCTCTCGCGATGCACCGCATCCCGATGAAGTCCGGCATGTCGATCGGCATGGTCCTCATCAGCGTCGAGCTCTTCATGATGCTCGTCATCCTGCTCTTCCTGCCCGCCGACCTCGCGGGTGCCTGCTTCATCGGCTTCGCGATCGGCGAGTCGCTCGGGGCGTCCGTGCTGCGTATCGCCGGCGGCATCTTCACCAAGATCGCCGACATCGGTGCCGACCTCATGAAGATCGCCTTCGGGATCAAGGAGGACGACGCACGCAACCCCGGAGTCATCGCCGACTGCACCGGGGACAACGCGGGTGACTCCGTCGGCCCGAGCGCCGACGGCTTCGAGACCTACGGCGTCACGGGCGTCGCGCTCGTCACGTTCGTCCTGCTCGCGGTGGACGACCCGGCCGTCCAGGCCAGCCTCCTCGTCTGGCTCTTCGCGGTCCGCGTGGGCATGGTCATCGCCGCCGCGCTCTCCTACCTCGCGAACGACGCCTGGGCCAAGGCGCACTACGCCAAGGCCGAGCGCATCAACTTCGAGACCCCGCTCAGCTCGCTCGTGTGGGTCACGTCAGCCGTGTGCGTCGCGGCCACCTACCTCATCTCCTACGTGGTGCTCGGTGAGACCCTCGCCGCGAACGGCATGTGGTGGAAGCTCGCGACGATCATCTCCTTCGGCACGGTCGCCGGAGCGGTGATCCCCGAGCTCGTCAAGGTGTTCACCTCGACGCACAGCAAGCACGTGCGTGAGGTCGTCAAGAGCTCGCGTCAGGGTGGTGCCTCGCTCAACATCCTGTCCGGCCTGGTCGCCGGAAACTTCTCCGCGTACTGGCTCGGGATGGCCATCGTCGGCCTCATGGGCGGAGCGTTCGTCATGAGCGAGCAGGGCCTCGACGCGCTCATGATCGCGCCGGCCGTGTTCGCCTTCGGTCTCGTCGCCTTCGGGTTCCTGTGCATGGGCCCGGTGACGATCGCGGTCGACTCCTACGGTCCGGTCACCGACAACGCGCAGAGCGTGTACGAGCTCTCCCTCATCGAGGACGTCGACGGCATCGAGGAGGAGCTCGAGCGCGACCACGGCATCGACGTCCAGTGGGACAAGGCCAAGCAGATGCTCGAGGAGAACGACGGCGCCGGGAACACCTTCAAGGCGACCGCCAAGCCCGTGCTCATCGGCACGGCCGTCGTCGGCGCGACCACGATGATCTTCTCGATCATCATCAGCCTCACCGACGGCCTGACGACCGGCATGTCCAACCTCTCCCTGCTGCACGCACCCCTGCTGCTCGGGCTCATCACCGGTGGCGCTGTCATCTACTGGTTCACCGGAGCATCGATCCAGGCCGTCACCACGGGCGCCTACCGAGCCGTCGAGTTCATCAAGAACACGATCAAGCTCGACGCCGGGGCGACGAGGGCCAGCGAGGCCGACTCCCGCAAGGTCGTGGAGATCTGCACCCAGTACGCCCAGCACGGCATGCTCAACATGTTCCTCGGCGTCTTCTTCGCCACCCTCGCGTTCGCCTTCGTCGAGCCGTACTTCTTCATCGGGTACCTCATCTCGATCGCCGTCTTCGGCCTCTACCAGGCGGTGTTCATGGCGAACGCAGGTGGCGCGTGGGACAACGCCAAGAAGATCGTGGAGGTCGACCTGCACGCGAAGGGGACGGCGCTGCACGAGGCGTCGATCGTCGGCGACACCGTCGGCGACCCGTACAAGGACACCTCCTCCGTCGCGCTCAACCCGGTCATCAAGTTCACGACGCTGTTCGGCCTGCTCGCCGTGGAGCTCGCAGTCAGCATGGTCGACCAGGGCATGCAGACGCTCGTGACGGTCCTCGCCGCGGTGTTCTTCGTGACCTCCGCGTACTTCGTCCACCGGTCGTTCTACGGCATGCGCATCCAGACCTCGCTCGATGACGACGGCATGGACTCGGAGGAGCACAAGCTCCCGACCGGCGACGGCACGGCGGCGACGCCCGACGACCGTCCGGCGACCGACCTGGCACCCGCGGGAGCCGGCGAGTCCAGATGAGGATCGCGATCCAGTACCGTGACGTCCTGGTCACCGCCGACGGGCACGTGTCCGGCTTCGACGCCGGCGCGACGCTCGTGCGACGCCTGCTGCGTCTGTTCCCGGGCTCGTTGCTCATCGGGCCCGGGCCGCGGCGCTGCGCAGGCTTCGACATGATCCCGCTCGAGTTCGTCGACGGCGACGACACCGTCGTCATCTCGATGGACGTCATCGACTCGGTGAGCATCTGGCGTGCGCTCAAGGTCGGCTGCGCCGAGCCCAAGGTGATGAACTTCGTCTGGTGGAACACGTCGCAGTTCACGCACCCGGTCGAGCGAGCGGGGCTCGCTCTGTCCTGCGGGCTGTTCCCGACGTTCGCGAACTCCGAGCGCACGGCGAACGAGGTCCGCGAGATCGTCACGAAGCTGACAGTCCCGCCGATCGCCGAGCAGGCCCGGATCGGCTGGGTCAACCTCGGTATCCGGCTCGAGCACGTGCAGCCGCACGCTGACCCCACGACCCCCGTGGTGCTCTACCCCGCGATCTACCTCTCCGAGCGGAAGCAGCCGCAGCTGTTCGTCGATGTGGTCGAGCGGGTCGTCAAGCGCACGCCGATCAAGGTCGAGGCACGGCTGCACGAGTCGCACCTCACCTCCGAGCTCGCCATGCGCCTGTCCCGCCGCAGCTGGGCCTGGGTCGGGCCGCTGACCGCGACCCGAGAGGACTACTGGGAGGCGCTCGCACGCACCACGGCGTTCCTGGCGACCGCGAACGAGGAGTCGTACGGCCTCGAGTACATCGAGGCCCTCGTGGCCGGTGCGGTCGGGGTGTTCCCCGACCGGGCCTGGGTGCGGGCGATCCTTCCGGCCGGCTACCCGTTCGTCTATCACAGTGCCGCCGAGGCGGAGGAGATGCTCTACCGTGCCGTCACGGACACGCCGCAGTGCCGGCGTGAGCTGGACGAGGCTGCCGACGGCGACTTCGCACGGTGGTTGCGGGCTCGTCACGACGACGACAACTTCGAGAAGGCGTTCGCCGATCGCGTCGCGGAGTGGTTCGAGCCCTGACGCTCGGGGAGGCTCTGCGCGTCGCTGCTCGGACCGCCGGCCTTCGGGGGTCTTCTTCGATGGGGAGAGCTCCCCATCGAAGGAGAGGGGTTCCGCGGCAGGCCGCCACGACGGGCTCGGACGGCCGCACGGAGCGCTCCGGGCGCTGCTTCTCGACCCGTACGATTCCGGTCGTGACGACCTCCAGCACGCCGCCCCCGCCCCCGTCCTCCTCCGGGGAGCCACCGTGGCCCGTCGCCCCGACGAAGAAGCGACGGTCGCGCGGACGGACCGCCCTCGTCGTGTCGGCCGTCGTCGGGGCTCTCGCGCTCGGCTACGGGTTCGTCGCGTTCTTCGGCGACGACCGGCCCGAGCCCACGAGCGGTCCCACCGGGCCGGCGGACGTCGGTGAGCTGCAGTTCGCGTCGGTCCAGACGCAGGTCGGGAAGAGCCAGCCCTTCAGGTTCTCGCGGAGCTTCGACCTCGCGACGCTGCAGGTCGACGGCCGGCCGGCGGTCGTGACCGACCTCGTCGGGGTGTACCTCGATCCCCTCCTGACCATGCCGGCCCCCGACGTCTACATGGAGACGTTCCGTGGTCCGATCACCGTCACGCCACGAGACACGGCCCTCTTCGGGAACGACGAGGTCACGGGGACGCGCATCCCGCTGAACGTCGGTGGCCAGTGGGGGTTCTCCGACACCTACTACATCGCCGAGCGCCGCGACCTGGCGACAGGGGCGCCGCTCCCCGAGCCCAAGGTCACGGCGTTCTCCGTCCCCACGGTCGCGCCCAAGACGAGCGTGGCGTTCGAGGTCGACAGCCAAGGAGTCGGGCACTTCTCGTGGGACGCCATCCCAGGAGCCGAGGAGTACTACGTCGTGGCCGTCGAGAAGATGGCGCAGCTGACGCTCTTCGAGGAGGGCGCCACGGTGTCCATCATCGGTGAGACGGCCGACACGACCTGGTCGACGATCGAGCAGGACGAACGCGTCCAGGAGGGTCTCACCGGTGCTGGGGTCACCGAGTTCTCGAACGGCGTCGTCAGCACGAACTACCCGTTCAGGACCTACCGGATGGGCGAGGACTGGGCGCACGACCCGGCCGCGCCGCTCCTGGTCGAGACCCACACGACGCTGATGTTCGGCATCGTCGCGAAGACGCCCGACGGGCTCTCGCCCATCTCGCTCCTCGGTGAGGACATCGACGGCACGCTCCCGATCTCGATCGCCTTCACCGCCGCGAAGGCCATGGGGACGAACGGCAACGACGTCCACACGGTGGCGCAGCTCCCGACGCGGATGCCCGTGACGATGTCCGACGGGCGCACCGTTCTGCGACCGATGCGCTACGACGTGGACGCGATGGTCGCCACCGAGTCGATCCTGGGGACGCAGGATGCCACGGGCGCGTTCACGCAGACGGGGACCGACGAGCGGTACCGCGTCGGCTACACGGTCGACGGCACTCTCCTCGTCGGCTCCTACACCCTGGACGAACCCGACCTGGCCACCGCTCAGGCGGGCGTCCGGACGGTCGTCGCGCGGGTTCAGGCCGAGACCGTGAAGAACGGCGCGGGAGAGTCCTACTCGTATCAGACGGACTCGAACGCGTTCGACCCGCACGACGTCTCGTCGACGGCGCCCGACGTGGGGTACCCGGTGAGCGGGACGAACCCGCTGACCACGTACCTCGCTGCGAACCTCGTCGCGGGCGAGGAGTACATCGACCTCAGCGCGTACCTGCCCGGCGGGTCGATGATGACGACCTCGGGCATCTCGTACATGGATGCCTTCAGGGAGGCGCTGCTGCAGAACCCGTTCATCCTCGGCAAGGTCTCGATGGAGTACGACGAGCCCTCCCAGATCATGGGTGTGAAGTACGAGGACTACGACTCGCCGGAGGAGCGGGCCGCCGCACAGGCGCGCCTGGCCGAGGAGGTCGAGGCGGTGACGGCGCGGATCATCACCGACGGGATGAGCGACGAGGACAAGGTGCGTGCGATCAACGGCTACCTCACCTCGAGCGCGGAGTACGACTACGCCGCCCTGGACGAGGGGCTGCTCGGTCCGGACAGGTACCCGAACGCCTGGACGGCCACCGGCGTCCTCTTCGACAAGAAGGGCGTGTGCGCCTCGTATGCCGCGGCCTTCACCGTGCTGGCCCGAGCCGCGGGTCTCGAGACGATGACCGTCTCCGGCGTCACCCTGGACTCGGGTGGCCGCCACGCGTGGAACAAGGTCCTCGTCGACGGTGCGTGGCGTGTCGTGGACGCCACGTGGAACGACTCGCCAGCACCCGACCAGTACCTCCTGCTGACGGACGCTCAGACGAACGAGAGCCGGACCCAGGACTCCGACTGGGTGCTCGACTCACGCGTCGCCGACTACGCCGCGCTCTGACGGCCGGTACTCCCGGCTGAGCATGGCTGGGCCGAGCGCAGATCAGGGGTCGGTGACGGTCACGGTGATCGACACGGGCTCCGGTCCGTGGCCGAAGTCGGGCGCTCCGCCGCGGAACCGGTACTCGAGCTCGAGGGTCGTCTCACCGTCGCCGACCGCCTCGAACTCGTAGGCGAGGGTGTTGCGACCCCCGTCCTCCCCGTCCTCGCCGAGGTACTCCGAGAACCGCTCGCCCTCGCGGAGCACCTCACCGTCCGGCTCGTCGGTGATCAGCCAGTCGTCGCCGACCGAGGAGTTCATCTCGCCGAGGTCGACGACGAGGGTCTGCCCCACGACGAGCTCCGCCGAGCTGGCCGTGGCATCGACGACGACCTCGTCGGGCACCGTCGGGGTCGTCCCTCCGAGCTCGTCGCCGATGTCCCAGTCGACGTCGTCGAACGTCGTGCAGGCGCTCGCGCCGAGGCTGGTCGCGAGCGCCAGGCTCCCGACCAGGGCGGCCCTGCGCAGGCCGGCCCTGGTGCTCTTCGCCCCTCTCACCGTGCGCCCTCAGACCGTGCGGTAGTCGGCGGTGACGGTGGCGCCGACGGTGATGTCCGCCGGGCGCAGCTCGACCGACGGACCGTCACCCACACCGGCGCTGCCACGGCTGGCGGCCATCATGACCCCGGCCCCTGGGGAGGCGTGCGGCCGCAGCCCCTCCTCGTACATGGCGACGAGCTCGACCCCGGAGAACCCGGCCGCTGCGGCGTAGGCCTCAGCACGGGACCGTGCGTCCCGCACGGCACCCGTCCGGGTCGTGAGGAGGAGCGCCGACCGGGTGTCGTCGGTCAAGTCCCAGTCCACGCCGGAGATGGAGCAGCCGTCGACCGAACCCCTCCGCACCGCCCACTCGCCGAGCGCCGCGAAGTCCTGGAAGCGCACGGTGACCGAGACTGCGGCGACGTGATAGCGGACGAGCTGATGCTTCTCCTGCGTCGAGGTGTCGTCGCTCGTCCACTTCTCGGCGCTCCACACCGCGATCTGCTCGGACGACCACCGGGTGGCGGCACCCGAGTCCACGAAGCCCTGGGCCTCGCGGACGACCTCGTCGTGAAGCGTCCTCACGAGGGCGACGGCGCGCTCCCGGTCCGAGGACTCGAAGCTCACGGCCAGCTGCAGACTGCCCCGCTCCGGGTGGTGGTGCAGGCTGTCGTGGCCGGTGACGGCGATCGTCGCTGATCCGGGGAGAGACATCGATCAGGTGTTCTGGTTGATGCGTGCGCCGAGGCTCCGGTGGAGCTGCTGCAGACCGGCCTGGCTCAGAGCGAGCGACTCGGACTCGATGTGCCGGACGAGCTGGCCGTCGTCGACGACCTTCTCGCTCGACTGGATGAGCACCGTGCCGGCCCCCGTGAAGTCGAACTGGCGCTCCTCGCCCGAGGACATGCCGAGGAACCCGGCTGCCGCGCTGAGGAAGTTGTGCATCCAGTCTGCGTCGAAGTGGTGCGACGGCGACGGGCAGTCGGCCCAGCCGACGAGCGCCTGCGGGTCGATGCGCAGAGGCGGTTCGGCGAACATGACCGGCCCGTTCGACGAGGCGAGGAACTTGCCCGTGCCGATGAGCGTGACGAACCCGGGGACGATCGACTGCTTGAGGCTCACGCCCGGCTCGAACGCGAGGAGGTTCGACGCCCGGATCGTGAGGTTGCCGTCGTCGAGGTCGAACGAGTTGATGTTGTAGCCGCGGTCGCCGAGGATCAGCTTGCCCTGGCCCTGCGCGACGACCCAGTCGTTCGCGTACAGCGGCGAGGAGAACTGGGTGGCGACGAGGCCGGTCATGCTCGTGGCGCCGAGCGGCTCGAAGCGCACGTTGCCGTAGTACGCGATCATCGCGCCCTTCGACGTGAACCAGGGTGCGCCGGCGAGCTCGACCACGAACGCGTAGTCGTTCCCGGGGATGTTGTCGTTGACCGGCAGGGTGGCCGGGCTGTGGATCTCGATGCTCATGGTTCTTCCCGCCCCTAGAACTTCTGCTCGGACGCCTGGACCCAGGCGGTGCCCTGCCCGGTGAGCTTGAGCTGCGTGGCCTCGCCGGACCCGCGCCCGACGACGTCCCGGAACCCGACGCTCGCGGCGAGCTCGATGGTGATCTGGCCGAGGTGGCCGACGTACGCCTGCGGGTCGATGACGACCTCGCCGCCGTAGCCGCCGACCGTCAGCGGGATGACCCCGCCGTGGGAGAGGATCGCCACCGTGCCCTGACCGGTCATCTGCGTGGTGAACATGCCCTGGCCCGTCACCGCGCCGCGCACGGCGCCGCGCATGCCGCCCTGCTGGGTGAGGGGCACGATCGACGTCTGGAGGTATCCCTCGTACGCGAGCAGCCGGCTCGCCTCAACGGTCAGGACCTGCGTGCCGTCCATCTGGACGATCTCGACGCGCAGTCCTTCGCGACCGTAGAAGACCTCACCCTGGCCCTGGGCAGCCATGAGGGCCACGTGCTCGCCCTGCATCATGCGGCCGGCCATGCCGGCCATCGCCCCGGCACCGGGGAAGCCACCGCCGCCGCCCATGCTGTGGGGCGTGAAGCGCACGTCGCCCGTGTAGTAGAGCATCGAGCCCTTCCGCGCGAGGATCTGCTGACCCTGCTGGACGGGGACGCGCACGACCTTGTCGTTGACGAGCTCCATCGTCATCTCTATCGCTCCTCAGGCTGGATGTATACGACGCCCTGGCCGTCGAACCGCAGGGAGAACGCCTCGCCGTTGCCGCCGCTGAGAGCGGAGCGCCACGACACGTCGGTGACGAAGCTCTGGTTGAGCTGCCCGCGGTATGCGACGAACGCGTCCGGGTCGGCGACGAGCGGGTACTGCGGGGTGACCTCGAGCGCGATGATCGGTCCGCCGGCAGACAGGAGCGCGATCGTGCCGGAGCCGGTGACCGTCGTGGTGAACAGGCCCTGGCCGCCCGACGTCGCGCCGCGCAGCCCGGAGAACTTCACGTCCGTGCGGAGGTCGCCGACGAGGGCGAGGAGCTGGGACGCCTCGACGTGGAGGACGTCGTTGCTCAGCTCGACGATGGTGATGTCCTGGGCGTCGACCGCGAAGTACACGGTGCCGCTGCCGGTGACGTCCATGAGGGAGATCGACTCGCCGGTCACCTTGCGCTTGAGAGCGGCCTTGAAGCCGTCGCCCCCGCCCATGCCGGCGTTCTTGAAGGTGACCTTGCCCTCGTACGCCACCATCGAGCCGGTGATGGCTCGGATGGAGTCACCCGCGAGCTCCGCCACCAGTATCCGGTGGCCCTGCATTCTCAGTTGCGCCACGAAATCCCCATCGTCGTCCTCGGTCATCCTTGCCGGTCGTGATCCTGCCAGACGCGGCTGCTCACGTCGCGGAGAGTTCTCCCCATGGGCGAAATCCACTGCCTGTCCGCGGGTGAAGGCACGGCTGGAGGTTTGCGCGCGAGGGCTCCGATGGCCCAGGATTCAGAGCACATGGGCCGATGTGCCAGGTGAGAACCGGAGCGTCGACCCCAGGACGTCACAGGAGCACACCCATGAGCGCCCCCGCAGGCTGGTACGCAGACCCTCAGGACCCCCAGCTGTTGCGCTACTTCGACGGTGCCAGCTGGACGACACAGACGCAGCCGGCACCTGGCGCGCAGGCGTCTTCAGCCCCGGGTGCGGCCCCTCACGGTCCGGGCCAGCAGCCGTCGTGGACGCCGCAGGCCCAGCAGCCGGGCCAGTTCGGCCAGCCGGGCCAGCTCGGCCAGCAGCAGGGCGGCGCCCAGTACGGCCAGGCCCAGGGCCACCAGCCCCAGGGGCAGCAGTGGCAGTCCCAGCAGGGCCAGCCGGGACAGTACGGCCAGCAGCCGGGCCAGCAGGGATGGCAGTCGGGACCGAGCCCCCTCGCGAGCCAGTTCACCGCCCAGCCGCGCCAGTCCGGACGAGGCATCGACCCGTCCGTCGAGGGAGCGCCGTCCGGGACCCCGACAGCGGTCAAGCTGTGGATCGCCGGCGCGCTCGTCGCGATCGTCGCGTTCGTCGGCATCGGGTTGGCCGTCGACGGCAACCGTGAGCCGGCCGAGGACGAGTTCTCGGACGCGCTCGCGGCCGTGGTGGACGACGACTTCGACTGCGAGGCGCTCGGTGAGCAGGCCGTCCTGCTGAGCGAGACGGACGCGGACCCGCTCCTCTCGACGAGCGGCCTCACGCCGACGAAGGACCGGCGCAGCACGGTCGAGGTCCCGGAGACCGGCGAGACGGTCGCGCTCGCGTGCCGAGGGGACGGGGAGTGGAGCGACGGGTCGGTGGAGACGATCGACCTCGAGCTGCGGCTCGACTCCGAGGGCGAGGCGTGGGTCTACTACTCGGCTCGCTGACCTCCACGGGAATGCGCCGGCGTACCGCGTCGTTGCCGAGAGCGTGACTGCACAGCTGAAGATCGACATCTGGTCCGACATCGCCTGCCCCTGGTGCTACATCGGCAAGCGCCGACTCGAGGAGGCGCTCCGGCGGCTCGACGCCGCGGGCTCGGGCATCACCGCCGAGATCGAGTACCACTCCTTCGAGCTCGCGCCGGACACCCCGGTCGACTTCGAGGGGTCGGTCGTCGACTTCCTCGCCGACTCGAAGGGCATGCCGAAGGCACAGGTGGCGCAGATGGTCGCGCAGGTCTCGGAGATCGCGGCGGGCGAGGGGCTCGACTTCCACCAGGACACGGCTCAGCACACGAAGACGCTCAAGGCGCACGAGCTGCTCCACCACGCGAAGTCGCACGGCCTCCAGTCCGAGATGAAGGAGCGTCTGCTCGCGGCGTACTTCGTCGAGAGCGAGCACGTCGGCCACGTGGACGACCTCGTGCGGTTCGCGGCCGAGATCGGCCTCGACGCCGACGAGGTGCGCACGGCGCTCGACGAAGGCCGGTACGCGTCCGCCGTCGCCGCCGACATCGCGCAGGCTCGCGCCTACGGCATCCAGGGTGTGCCGTTCTTCGTCGTCGACGAGAAGTACGGCGTGAGCGGGGCGCAGGACGCCGCCGTGCTCGTGGACGTTCTCCAGAAGGCTGCAGCCGACCAGCTGGCAGGAGCGGGCGTCGATGCCGGCTGAGCCCGTGGCGGCCTCGAACGGTCCGAGCCCGACGGCGCCGCAGCCGTTCGTCATGCTGGGCGACTCCGGCGCGCTCTGCGTGGACGGCGTCTGTGCGGTCCCGACGGGTCCGCCCGGCGCGTCTGCCCCTGCAGGCGCCACGCACCTCACCGACCGGCGGTCGGTCTGACCCCACGGGCGGACCGGACAGCTCACCGGGCGTGTCGTGAGGATCGGGGTGTGCCCAGGCGCACCCGACCCCTAGTCTCGGGTGATGGACCCGGGACACGGTGGCGCCGGTGTGACTGAGGACGAGAGGGTGGACGAGGCGCGGGTCGCGCCTCCGCCCAAGGAGCTCGGTGCGCGCGCACGCCACGAGTGGTCCCGGCTCGTCGAGCACGTGCGTGACCCGGCCCTGCCACCCGCTCCGCAGAAGCGGGCGTGGTGGGCGCTGCACGGGATAGGCATGCTGTTCGCCGTCCTGTTCTACACGTGGTCCATGACCCCGTCCCTGCTCCCTCGTCCGTGGTACCTGCAAGGCGTCGCGACAGGTATCTGCGTCGCCCTCGGCTACGGGGTGGGCGTGCTCGTGGCGAGCGTCGTCCGTCGTCTCGGGTTCTCCCCCCAGTGGTCCGAGAGGACCCGGCTGTGGGGGTGGGTGTCGCTCGCGGCCCTCGCGGCGATCGAGCTCCCGCTCTTCATGGTCCTCGGCGCCCGGTGGCAGGAGACCACGCGCGAGCTCGTGGGCGTGCAGGAGGAGAGCGGCTGGTTCACGGTCCTCCTCCTGCCGATCGCCGCAGGTCTCGCTCTCGTGCTCGTCGCGCTCGGCCGGCTCTTCCTGCGGACCGGGTACCGCATCGCTCGGTTCGTCTCGCGTCTCGTCCCCGTGGTCGTCGCCCGGCTCGTCGGGCTCGTGGCCGCCCTCGTCATCACCGTGGTGCTCCTTCAGGACGGTGTGGTGGCCGGCATCCTCGCGCTCGGCGGCCGGGCGGCGGCGACGCGCGACCTCGAGGACCCACCGGGCGTCGTCCGGCCGCAGGTGGAGGAACGGTCCGGCTCCGGTGCGTCGCCGGTCGAGTGGGAGGACCTCGGCCGGGAGGGGCGGGCGTTCGTCTCCGGCGGGCCGAGCGCAGCGGAGATCGAGGCGTTCAGCGGCGAGCCGGCGCTCACGCCGATCCGCGTCTACGCGGGGCTCGGCTCCGCCCCGACGATCGACGAGATCGCGGCGACGGTCGTCGACGAGCTCGAACGGACCGGCGGCTTCGACCGCGAGGTCCTCGCGGTCGCGACCACGACGGGCACCGGATGGATCGACGAGTCCATGGCGCGACCGCTCGAGTACCTCCACGGCGGCGACACGGCGATCGCCGGAATGCAGTACTCCTACCTGCCGAGCGGCTTCGCGTTCCTCGCCGACCGGAACACGCCGCGGACGGCCGGGCAGGCGCTCTTCACGGCCGTCTACGCCCGGTGGAGCACGCTGCCCGAGGCTGAGCGACCACTGCTCGTCGTCATGGGCGAGAGCCTCGGCTCCTACGGAGGCGGTTCCGCGTTCAGCGGCGTCCAGGACATGGTGGCGCGCACCGACGGCGCGCTGTGGGTCGGGACGCCGAACTTCGCCGAGCCGTGGGCTGACATCACGGCCAGCCGTGACCCGGGCTCGCCCGAGCGGCTGCCCGTCGTCGACGGTGGCGAGCACGCCCGGTTCGCGGACTCCCCGGACGACCTCGTGCCCGACGCAGGGTGGGGCTTCCCACGCATCGTCTACCTGCAGCACGCCACCGACCCGGTCGTGTGGTGGTCGAGCGACCTCCTGCTCCGTCAGCCCGACTGGCTCCGGGAGCCGCGCGCCGAGACCGTCAACCCCGCGATGTCCTGGTACCCGTTCGTCACCTTCTGGCAGGTGACCGTCGACCTCGCGTTCTCCGTCGACGTCCCCGACGGGTACGGGCACCGGTACGAGCTCGGGAACGCCGACGCATGGGCCGCGATCGTCCCGCCGGACGGCTGGACCGCACAGGACACCGCCGACCTGCGGGACCACCTCGCGACCGAGTAGCGCGTCAGAGGCTGCCGCCCGGGACCACCGTCCAGGGCTGCCGGGCGTCGATGAGGGAGAATGGAGGTCATGCGCCTGCGACCCGTCACCATCATGTGGATCTCGGCGGGCTTCGCGGTGGTGCTCCTCGTCTCGCTCGTGACGTTCCTCGTCATCGAGGGTGTGTGACGACCACCGCCGACCGTGCCCCGGCACCGCTCGGCCGAGCCCTCCTCGTCTGGGGGACGGCGATCGTCGCGTACATCGTGGCGATCCTGCACCGCACGTCGCTCGGGGTCGCCGGCATCGACGCGGTCGACCGTTTCGGCGCCACCGCCGCCGTCCTCTCGCTCTTCGTCGTCGTCCAGCTCGTCGTCTACGCCTCGAGCCAGATCCCCGTCGGGGTGGTGCTCGACAAGCTCGGGCCGCGACGCCTCATCGCCACCGGTGCCGCGCTCATGGCTGTCGGGCAGCTCGGGATGGCGCTCGCGGAGAGCATCCCGCTCGCGATCGGGGCGCGCGTGCTCATCGGCGCCGGGGACGCGATGACGTTCGTGTCCTTGCTGCGCCTCGTGCCGTCGTGGTTCGCGCCGCGTCGTGTCCCGCTGTTCACGCAGCTCACGGGCATCCTCGGGCAGCTCGGTCAGGTGATCTCGGCTGTCCCGTTCGTCTTCCTGCTCCACGAGGGCGGGTGGACGACGGCCTTCTCGACGGTCGCGGTCGTCGGTGCGGTCGCCGCCGTCCTCGTCGTCGGGGTGGTGCGTGACCGGCCCGCGCACCCGCTGCCCCACGCCGAGGCGCCGCACGCCGCCCCGCCCGGTTCCGTCCTCGTCGACGGTGTCCTGCCCGACTTCTCCTTGCGTGCCGTGGTCCGGACCCCCGGCACGTGGCTCGGGTTCTGGGTGCACCTGCTCACCGCTTTCAGCCTCACGGCGTTCGTGCTGCTGTGGGGCTACCCGTTCCTCGTGCTCGGCCAGGGCCTCACGCCGCGGGAGGCCGGTGCGCTGCTCACGCTCAACGTGATCATGGCGATCGTCGCGGGCCCGCTGCTCGGGGAGTTCACCGCCCGGCGGCCGGCGCGGCGCTCGACGATGGTCCTCGGCATCGCGGTGCTCATGGTGGTGGCCTGGGCGGGCGTCCTCCTGCCGTCCACGCCGCGGCCGATGTGGCAGCTCGTCCTCTTCATCGTGCTCCTGTCGCTCGGCGGCCCGGCGTCGATGATGGGCTTCGACTTCGTCCGGACGTCGAACCCGCCCGGGCGCCTCGGTGCTGCGACCGGCCTGGCGAACATGGGCGGCTTCCTCGGGGCGCTCGTGACGATCTTCGCGATCGGGCTGGTGCTCGACGTGGTGCGTCCGGACGGTCTGTACGAGCTCGACGACTTCCGGGTGGCACTCTCGGTCAACGCGGTGCCGTTCGCGCTCGGCTTCGTCGGCGTCCTCGTCAGCCGGCGGGCGGTCCGTCGGGAGATCCGGGACCGGCCGCCCGCGCCCGACGCGTGAGGACGCGGTACCCCGCACCCGCCGCGAGCACGACCACCCCGCCGACGACCGCCTCCCCCGGGAGCGTCGCGCACAGGCCGAGGCAGCCGATGGCCCCGACCACCGCGACGGGGCGGGGGAACCGGCGCTCGGACGGCGGTTGCGTCCAGGCCGCCACGTTCGCGACGAGGTAGTAGAGCAGCACGCCGAACGACGAGAAGCCGATCGCCCCGCGCACGTCCGCGACGAGGACGAGCAGGACGGCGGCGACGATGACGGCGACCTCGGCCCGGTGGGGGACGCCGGTCGTCGGGTGGACGGCCGCGAGACCGGCGGGCAGGTCACGCTCGCGTGCCATCGCCAGGGTGGTCCGGCCGACCCCGGCCTGGAGCGCGAGGAGCGCACCGAGCGACGCCGCTGCCGCCCCGACGACGACGAGCGGGGCGGCCCACGCCCAGCCGGCGGCCCGGACCACGTCGACGAGCGGCACGTCCGACGCTGCGAGCCCGTCGGTGCCGAGGGCGTGCTCGGCGGACGCTGCGACGAGCACGTAGACGACGAGCGTCGCGCCGAGCGCGCCGAGCACGGCTCGCGGGATCGTCCGTGCGGGGTCGCGGACCTCCTCGCCGAGGGTCGCGACGCGTGCGTAGCCGGCGAACGCGAAGAAGAGGAGCCCGGCAGCCTGGGCGACGCCGTACCAGTCGACGGGCTCGTGCACCGGCATGACGGGCACCACGCCTCCGGTGCCCGTCGCAGGCGGGTCCGAGCCCAGTCCTGCCGCCACGACGACGACCAGCGCGACCAGCACGACGACGAGGATGACTCGGGCCGCACGCGCGGTCCGTGTGATGCCGCGGAGGTTGACGAGCCCGAGGGCGACGACGGCGAGTGCCGCGACGGGCTTCTCCCAGCCGGCGGGGGCGGCGTACGCGGCGAAGGTGAGCGCCATCGCGGCGCAGCTCGCGGTCTTGCCGACGACGAAGGACCACCCGGCCACGAAGCCCCACCAGGGTCCGAGGCGCGCCCGCCCGTACGCGTAGGCGCCGCCGGAGGTGGGGTAGCGGGCGGCGAGCTGTGCTGTCGAGGACGCGTTGCACGCCGCGACGACCGCAGCGAGGGCGAGGGCGCCGAGCAGAGCCCCGCCGGCAGCCTGGGCGGCGGGGGCGAGGACGGCGAAGACGCCGGCGCCGAGCATCGAGGCGAGCCCGATGACGATCGCGTCGCCGGTGCCGAGGGATCGTCGGAGGGTCACGCGTCCATGATGACGCAGGTCGGGGCGTCGTCGGGCGGGATCGCGGTGCGGTCGGCACGACGTCCTGATCGTTCACCTGACGTTTGCTTGCTCGACTGGATCGACGCATGTCAACATAGACCCAGGTCGATACAGGGAGAGAACATGTTGCACGAGGTCATCATCATCGGTTCGGGTCCTGCGGGGTATACGGCTGCGGTGTATGCGGCGCGGGCGGGGTTGGCGCC